>CALZJY010000017.1 GCA_945787925.1 uncultured Anaerosporobacter sp.
ATGAAATGGGAAGAATACCTACATAACCTAGATAATAAAATTGAATTTTATAAACAATCTATTAAAAAAGAGCAAAAAAAAGAATAAAATCAATCAAAAAAAGGGAACAGATCATTTTACCTGCTCCCTTTCAACATCTATTTGCAATTTCTTGAAAAATATTGTGCTGCAATCGCGTATTCTAAATCATTCTCTATATATAAAACGATAGGATTATGCTCCGCGTCTTCTTGAACCTCATAAATCATATATTTTTGAGAATAATCCAATTGCTTTTTCCCTTTAAGAGGAAGCATTGCAAAATATTCTTTATTATTCACCTTAAAATAAGAATGAACTCCACATTCCACACTTGTTCCATCTGCAAAAGGAAGTGTCACGATAATGTCCTCTAATTTTGTATCTTTGAATTTTGTATCCTTAAATTCCATAGTATATCCTCCAAAATACTCTTTATTTTCTTCTCTCTAATCTAACAACCGTTTCCACATGAGTAGTCCAAGGGAACATATCTACAGGAACGATTCCTTTTGCTTTATATCCATGTTGACTTAAATATTCTAAGTCACGTTCTAATGTTTCTGGATTACAGCTTACATATACCACGCGGTCTGGAGCTAACGTAACTACGCTAGATAAGAATGCCTCATCACTTCCTGCTCTTGGAGGATCCATGAATACGACATCGATATGCTCTCCTGCTTGCGCTAATTCTACCATGAATTTACCAGCATCGTTGTTGTAGAAAGAAATGTTCTTTATACCGTTTGTTTTCGCATTGATTACCGCATCTCTTACTGCATCCTTGTTTAATTCTACACCGATTACTTCTTTTGCGTGTTTTGCAGCAATCATACCGATTGTACCGATACCACAGTAAGCATCGATCACACGTTCTTTTCCTGTTAATTCTGCAAATTCGATTGCTTTGTTATATAGAATTTCCGTTTGAATTGGATTTACTTGATAGAAACTCTTTGGAGAGATTCTAAATGTACATCCACATAATTCATCTTCAATATAACCTTTTCCGTAAATTGTTGTTTGTCTATCACCAAGTACCATGCTTGTCTTCTTATCATTTACGTTGATTACTACCGTAGAAATCTCTGGGTGTTCTTTACGTAATGCTTTTACAAAGTTATTCTTACTTGGAAGAATTGGAGAAGCAAGTACTAATACTACCATGATTTGACCAGTCTTATGTCCTGTACGCACTAATACGTGACGTAATAAGCCATAACCTGTATCTTCATCGTATGTCTTAATCTTGAATGATTTTAATAATCCACGGATTGTACCGATGATCGCATCTGCTTTTTCATCTTCAATTAAGCATGTTTCGATTGGAACGATATTGTGCGTTCCTTCTTCATATACACCGGAGATGTACGTTCCATTTGGAAGTCTTCCGAATGTCGCATTTACTTTGTTACGGTAATGGTATGGATGTTCCATTCCGATAATATCAGATACATAACCATAGTTACATAATAATTGGTTTACTTTGTCTTGTTTATGCACTAACTGATCTTTATAGGAAACGTGTCTTAAGCTACATCCACCACATTTGTTATATGCAGGACAATCTGTCTTGTGTTTCTTATTCTCTCTTTTTGGCGCGCGTTCCTCACCTTGACGCTTGTCCTTTCTGCCTTCAAACTTTCCTTCGAAGTTTCCTTCAAATCTGTTATTTGCTTTTCTCTCCGGACGTTCTTTTCTTTCTTTTTTGAATGCGTCGTCCTTATTAAAACAAGTGCCATTTGCTGGCTTCTTTGTATTTTTTGTATTCTTTTTATTAAATCTCTTATTTGTTTCAGTCTTCAATGTTCTTTGTCCTTATTTCTAATTCATTTCTATTCTTAATAGTATAACCGCTACACGCCCTCATAGTCAAATGCAGGGATAAAACTTTCCTTCGCTGTCTCGCCTTCTTGGATGAATCCATTTTCCACTCCTAGGTCGATTGCATACTCTACTAGGGCATCATATTCTTCTTCCGTAATCGTGCGATTTAGTTCTGGATACTCCTTTACGCCTTCTAATGGCGTAAATTGATTCATTATGCTGATATAAATCGTATCACCAAACGTTTCATAGAGGTATTTGATGATTGCCTTGGAATCTTCCTCTGCACCTGGTAGTGCCAAATGGCGCACGATTACGCCTTTCGTCATGATTCCCCGTTCATCAAACTGTGCTGGTCCAGTCTGTCTTACCATTTCTGCAATTGCTTCCTTGGCATAAGCCGAATAGCCGTTTGCTTTGGAATATCTCGTTGCTAGCGCATCGTCCATATACTTAAAATCTGGAAGATAGATATCGACATAGCCTTCTAAGCTCTCGATGGTCTCCTTCTTTTCATATCCGCTCGTGTTATAGACGATTGGAAGCGTAAGCCCCTTTGCCTTCGCCAGCTTTAATGCTTTGATTACCTGTACTACATAGTGGCTTGGGGTCACTAAATTGATATTATTCGCGCCTTGTTGCTGAAGTTCTAAAAAGATTTCGCTTAAGCGCTCTATACTGATTAACTTGCCAACTTTACCATCGGAAATCTGATGATTTTGACAAAACACACACCCCATCGCACAACCAGAGAAAAATACGGCTCCTGAACCTTCCTCTCCTGAAATACATGGCTCTTCCCACATATGAAGCGCGGCTCTTGACACATAGAGTTCTGCACTTTCCTTGCAGTACCCTTTCTTGCCGCCTTCTCGGTTGACCTTGCACTCCCTTGGGCAAATAGAGCATGCCGATAAGCTTATTTCATTTTTCATTTTAATCACTGTTCCTTCGTGCCTTTTATCATACATAAATTCCTATAGTATATCAAGCTATTTCGACTGAAAACTTTATTTATTGCTAAAATATTTTTCCACACCTGCAACGATTCCTTTCACGATCTTTGCTTGGTATTCTGGACTTACTAAGTTCTCATCTTCTTTCTTATTTGTCATATATCCCATCTCTACAATCGTAACAGGCACTTTAGACCAGTTAATTCCAGACATGGTATCCGTTCTTGTTACTCCTCGATTAGCAGCTCCTGTTGCCTCTGTCATCTCATCCAAGATATCTTTTGAAAGGCTATAGCTGTCTTTGGCAATTGCCTTGCAATATGGGCTGTTCTTTGTTGGACATAGCGTAAGCGCACCATGTACGCTGGCATTGTCTACTCCATTACAATGAATACGGATAAACGCATCTGCATTTGCCTTATTGGCAACTTGGGCACGTTCAATATTACTTATATTAACGGCATGTTTTTCTCTTGTTAAGATGACTTCATACCCTTTCTTCTCTAGTTCTTTTTTTAACTGCTTACTTACTTCCAATGTTACTTTGTATTCAGGAACTTTTGTAAAACGGCCTTCTGTTCCGCTCGTTACTCTCTTCTTTGTCTCACTTGCACCAGGTGCGATTGGCTCTTGGGCAGAATCCTGTTTTAGTTGATGGCCTGGATCGATCACGATTCGCTTCGTTTTCTGGCTTTGTTTTTTCACAGTGTTCGGAGTCGCTGTTGTCGCTGGCACTTTCGTTGCCTCCATAGTTGTTTCTGTCGTCGGCTCTACCGTTGGTTCCACTGTTGGTTCTGCCGTCGGCTTCACAGTTGGCTTTAATGTCGGCTCTATGCTTGCCGTAACCATAAAGTGCTTCGAGCCAGTCCCCTCTGACTTCTTGTCATTCTTCACATCCTGACATGACGCTAGCACTAGCACTCCCCCTATTGCTACCATCATAACTGCAAGCGTTTGATTTCTTTTCTTCATCTTACTTCCTCCTATCTTGTACCTATTCCTGTGCTAATTTTGCTTCATTTCCTTCTACGATCAGCTCTACGATTTCTGAGCTGCTTCCTACACGCATGGCAAATCCCCAGGTCCCTGCTCCTGAACTTACAACTTCTTTTAACGAGCCATTCTCCCGATACCCATATCCTACTTCATTTCCAAGCAAGATTAAATAGTTTCCAGGGTATAGCTGACCATTATGCGTATGTCCGGACATCACCAAATCGACACCTTCCTTCTTGGCTTCTTCATATTGAATTGGCTGATGGTCTAACAAGATGACTGGATAGGAATGGTCTACGCCTCGCATCAGATACGATAAGGACTTCCTCGTCCCACCTTCCCGTACTAAGTCATAATCCAACCTTCCTATTAAATAAAACGAATCTGCGACCAAATACGTTTCATCTAATAATGGTGTAATGCCTCGTTTTCGGAATCCCTCTGCAATCTTCTGATACCCTTGTTTTGTATACAATTCATGATTGCCGCATACATAATAGGTGCCATAGGCACTCTGGATCTTTCCTAAAGTATCATACACATACTCATACATAGACTCCGGAGTATTTTCATCTATGATATCTCCTGCCAAACAAACCATATCTGGCTTCCGAGCATTGATTCGTTCTACCAGCTGCGCCAACTCTTGCTTTCCAATGGCGGTTCCTACATGAGTATCGCTAATCATCAAAATCCTCATAGGATCTGCCCGGAGCATCTTCTTATCAATCGTAACATGATAATCGGTAATCACGGTATGGGAAGAATTATAGTAGCCATACGCCGCAATCACAAGACTGATACATAGCACCAAGAATCCATGCATGTACACTCGATTCATCCTTGTATACCAGGTTGGCCGAATCTTTCTCATTATCATAGCAACCACATCATATACTACGAATAAAAGGAATACATAGATGATGTATCCAAATAGTAAGGACTTTCGTTCCGATGCTAAAATAATGAGCATCCCCGTCGCCAGCCAATACACATAGGACGGTATCTTTGTCTTGCTAATTACAGGAACCTCGTATAATTTATTTCCCATATAGATTGCAACAAGTGCCATCGCAATCCATGATAATACTGCCCTCGGCGACATTCCTCTATCTCCCTTCTTGTGGTTCTTTCCTAACTAATATACATACTATTCCACATATTGGACAAATAATACAACTCTCCTTACTACAACAAAACGAGATATCCATTTGCCAGATATCTCGTTCTTTCTTCTTTTATTTTGTAATTGCCTTGATTTTCTGGTATACCGTCTGTACATCCATTGCACTTCCTGCAATGCCGTCTGGTGCAGTACGGGATAACCCAGTTACTAAGATATATTGCTTTCCATTGATTTCTGCTGCGGATGCTAGACATTGTCCTGATTCATCCGTATATCCAGTCTTACCACCAAGGAATTCT
This sequence comes from uncultured Anaerosporobacter sp., assembly GCA_945787925.1. Taxonomy (GTDB): domain Bacteria; phylum Bacillota; class Clostridia; order Lachnospirales; family Lachnospiraceae; genus KM106-2. The sequence goes on from CALZJY010000017.1 coordinate 5,226, forward strand.
ATTCCAGACAGATTTACTTTCTTTACTTTCTTAAATACCGTACTAAAGAAGGTAAATCCTTGTTTATGTTTGTTTGTCTTTCCTACCGTATGGCTCTTTTGAGACATGATTTCTTTTAAAAGATCGTTTTGTAAGCATTTATTTAATAAGACTGCGATATCTTTTGTTGTCGTGTAATGCTCTTTATTATAAAACCCTACACAATTTGTAAAATGTGTCTTTGACATTCCAAGTTCTTCGGCACGTTCATTCATCATATCTACAAAGTCTTCATGAGAGCCTGCAATATGTTCCGCAAGCGTTACCGAACTTTCTGCACCGGAAGGTAATAATACGCCATAAAGCATGTCTAAGATTGATGCTTTTTCATCTACTACAAATCCAGCATTGGATCCTTCTTCCTCATATGTATAGTCCATCGTTTTCTGAGATACTTGTACTAGTTTTGAAAGATCTGGTTCGTTTTCTACTACTAACAATGCCGTCATTAATTTCGTCATGCTGGCAGGATTCATTTTCTTTTCTTCATTCTTTCCAAATAAGATTGTGCCATCCTCACTCATCACTGCAACATATTTACTTTCTAAGGAAAGGTCGGCCTTTACTAGTCCATTCATAACCGCCTTATTTAAGGCAACATCCTCTTCTGTTACTTGTACAACTGCCTCCTCCGACTCTGGTTCTTCGCTTTCCTCTTCTAGTTGTGGCGATGCCGTCACTAAGTTTGCTGCCACCTTGTTCATATTATTGATATTCTGTGGTTTTCTCGTCACTGTCTTTAACATGAATACTCCTAGTGCCACAAATGCTACGGCAAGCAATGTGGCCACAATTGGAAATATTACCTTGTTTATTATAAGCCCTCGTTTGTTATCATTTTTGATTTGATTCAAAATAACCCATCTCCTTATTTGAAAGCTTTATTCTCTTTTTTCGGAAGCCTTATTTTAAAGCATGTTTCTTCCTCGTTGCTTGTGACAATAATCTCTCCATCATGAGCAAATACAATTTCCTTCGCAATTGCAAGCCCAAGTCCTGCCCCTCCGGTATTGGTTGATCTTGCTTCATCAAGACGATAGAACTTATCAAAAATCATTCTTAAATTTTCATTTGGAATTGTCGTTCCCTTATCAGAAATTGTAACTGCTACATAGTCCTCTTCTTCAAATGCCGCAATCTTGATTACGGTGTTCTTATAACTATAGGCAATGGCATTTTTTAAAATATTATTGAATACTCTCGCAATCTTATCCGGATCTGCCTCGATTCGTAAGTCATCCTGTACGTCTAACTCAATCGAGTGGCCACCCTTTTCTAACATTGGATAAAATTCATCTGCCATCTGCGCAAGCATAAAGGACAGCGGAATCGTCTCCTTTTGTAATGGGATTGTAGAAAGATTGAACCTTGTGATTTCAAAAAACTCATTAATCAACTGCTCGACACGGCAGGCCTTATCTAACGTAATCTTCATATATTTCTTCTTTTGCTCTTCTGGCATATCGTTTGCCTCGTCTAACAAGCTTAGATAGCCAATGACAGAAGCTAATGGTGTCTTGATATCATGGGCAAGATAGGCAATCAGATCGTTCTTCCTTTGAATCTCCATCTGCGCCAACTGCTCATTTCTCATATTCTCTAGCTTAAGCTCATTAAACGACTCTTCAATTTCTTTAAATTCATCTTCTAAATGTAAAAGCGTATTGTCTTTCTTAAATAAAACATCCATGGACTTAAACACATTTCCTAGCTTTTGAATCGCATTCACTTCTACGATGATATATCCCATAAACAAGATGCTAAAGCCAATGGAAATGATAATCGGCCTCTTACTTAAAAGGATATTCAGCGCCGCCTCATATCCAAAGGTATCTGTGACTAAATCAATAAATGTTCCATTAAATACAATATCTTGAATATAAAATAGTCCTAACATCACCATTAGAGAAATCATCGCTATGATAATATGCTTCTTCATGAGCTTTCTCTGGAAGGTGTGCATAAAACTTTCTTTTTCATACATGGTTTCTTCTTCGTGCTTATTCAACTTTATATCCTACTCCCCATACTGTCCTGATGTATTTTGGATTATCGGCTGTCTCATGCATCTTCTCACGAATATGACGGATATGCACCATTATCGTATTATTACTATTTGAGAAATATTTATCCCCCCATATTTCTTCAAATAAACGATCTGCACTCATTACCGTTCCGCGATTTGCACAAAGGATCCATAATAGTTTGAATTCTGTCGGGGTAAGGTTGATTTCTTCTTCATTCAATCTACATTCATGGGTTTCCTTATTTAATACTAACCCAGAGAATGCAATGATATTGCTATCTTCGTTTGCTTCCTCTTGAGAGGTATTATACTTTGTCACCCTTCTTAATTGCGCTTTCACTCTTGCAATCAATTCTAATGGACGAAACGGCTTCGTCACATAATCATCTGCTCCAAGAGTAAGCCCTGTAATCTTATCGATTTCTTCTTCTCTTGCCGTAAGCATAATGATCGGAAAGTTATACTTTTCTCTGATTTTCTTACAAATCGTAAATCCATCTACATCTGGTAGCATAAGATCTAGAATTGCAAGATCGTACTTCACCGTATCAATCGTATTCAATGCTTCTTGTCCTGTGTAAAACTTATGCACTGTATAATTTTCATTTTGCAGATACAACTCGACTAAGTCTGCAATCTCCATTTCGTCATCTACGACTAAAACATTCATATATTAACCTCTTCATCCGTTTTTTTACTTTTCTTTATTCGTCAAATAGAATATAGCAAGCTGCGTACGGTCTCTTACTTTTAGCTTTTCCATGATGCTGCTTAAGTAATTCCGGATGGTTCCTTCACTTAAGAATACAGCCTCGCTGATTTCTTTATTATTAAGCCCCTTTGCTACTAATTCTATAATCTCAAATTCCTTTTTGCTTATATTAGCTTTTTCATAATCAAAACCTGATTTTTTATCAAACATAGTAGGAAGCTTCTTGCAAACTTCTCCTCCAAATACGTTCTGTCCCATCTCTACTGCCTTGATTGCAGGTACGATGCTTTCAAAATCCTGTTTTAATATGTATCCCTTTGCCCCAATATGCAATGCCTGAATGATATAGTCATCATCCGAAAAAGTGGTTAAAAATAGAATATTTGCCATCTGGAATTCCTTGCGGATTTCCTTTGCTGCCTCTAGTCCGGTCATCGTTTCCATCCGAATGTCCATAAGCAAAAGATCTGGCTTATGCTTCCGATACAAGGAGATTGCCTCCTTTCCATTCTTCCCTATGGCAAGTACCGTAATGTCTTCCTCTGTTTCTAATATCGTCTTTATAGAAAGTGAAACGATTGGATCATCATCTACTACTACGATTCTCATACCCTCTTCCTTAATAGATCCTTCGTTTCGTAACTTGCTCTAAATGAATACTAATTACGAAAAACCCGAAAAACAAAATCCAGTTTTCTGGTTTATTATGTAGTAAAAATAGGACTTCTGCCGGTAACACTCCACATAAGAGCGCTACCACTTCTTCCTCTAAACAAATGTACACAAAAAGTGGAACAAAATAACAAACCATAGGCAACATCATCGCACTGACATAAAGTACAAGGAGGATCAAACACCGTTTCTTTCTATCCTGCAATAAACACATCCCGCTTGTCCCAAATACTACAAGCAACGCTGCCGCCACTGTTTTCCAAGAGATCTCATTATGTAACATATAAATACATAATCCAAGATATAACACTGCATAATCTGCAATGCGATACATCTAATCCCTCCCCTTTTCATTCCATCCTAATTATTATAACAAAACTTATGACAAATGTCATTTATAGATTTAACGGCACTCACTTTACTCTGAGCCTCTCTCCTCATATGATAGAAGTATGAAAAGCAAAACGAAATTTTCGGTCTGTTAGGTCCAAATGGTTCTGGAAAGTCCACAACCATCCACTGCCTACTGTCCTTGCTGACCTATGACAAAGGAACCATCGAACTGTTTGGCGAACCAATGGCACCAGACCGCTATGATCTAAAGAAGCAAATCGGAGTAGTCTTCCAAAATGTTGCAGTCTTTGAAGAACTTACCGTGTATGACAATATCAACTATTTCTGTGGATTATATATCAAAGATAAGAAAGAACGTGCAAAGCTTGTAGATGAAGCAATCGACTTTGTAGGGCTGAAGGACTTTACGAAGTTCGTCCCAAAGAAACTTTCTGGCGGCTTGCTAAGACGTCTGAACATCGCTTGTGGCATTGCTCATAAGCCTAAGTTAATCATCTTAGATGAGCCAACCGTTGCAGTCGACCCTCAAAGCCGTAACAGCATCCTAGAAGGTATTACAAAGCTAAATAAACAAGGAGCTACCATCATCTACACATCTCACTATATGGAAGAAGTAGAGCAAATCTGTACCCGAATCGCCATTATGGATAAGGGAAAAAATGTTGCCCTTGGCAGTACAGAAGAATTAAAACGAATGGTAACTGCAGGCGAGACCATCACAATTGAAACGCTTGGACTTACCAATCAACTTCTTCGTGAAATTCGCCAAATCAAGCACGTATTCTCTGCAACCTATAATGGAACCGAGCTCGTAGTAAAATGCTCCGATGGAAAACATAATGTAATCCGCATCCTGAATTATCTGCAAGAACATAACATCGGCTTCGGAAGGATATTCTCAGAACTCCCAACTCTGAATGATGTATTCCTTGAGATTACTGGCACAGATCTAAGAGATTAAAGGAGGCGATCGTTATGTTCTTACATCTTGTAAAATATCAATTAAAGACATTCCTCAAGCTATCTGACGAAATATTTTGGTGCATTCTGTTTCCATACCTTCTTGCCACACTGTTCTCCATTGCATTTGGAAATATCATGGACTCGATGGAATCTTTTGAACCGCTTCCTGCTGCCATCGTAAAAGAAGCTTCTGCCGACAAGTATTCTACTCAGTTCTTAGATGAACTCAGTAAGAGCGGGGACCATCAGATGATTATACCTACTTACTGCAGCAAGGAAGAAGCAGCTAGCTTATTAGAACAGGAAAAAGTTTTAGGCATCCTTACAGTGACCGACCATATTTCATTAACGATCAAAGAAAATGACTACAAACAAAGTATCCTAAAATCACTTTTAGACCAATATGGAAGCATTTCCGAAAGCATCCATGAAATTATAGACAAGAAGCCAGAAGCACTCCAAGATTGTATTGCTTCTTTAAGCTCAGAAATTTGTGCAAATAAAGAAATTACCCTTAGCAAACACAACAACCTAGATATGATGACTTCTTACTTCTATGCATTATTAGCCATGACTTGCCTGTTTAACTCCTTCTTAGGATATAAGGTAACCATCTCAAACCAAGCAAATATCTCCTCCTTAGGTGCAAGACGCACCATGGCACCGGTTTCTCGGTTCACACAAGTCATCTCAGATTTTACTGCCTGCTTAATCGTGTCCGTTACCAACATGTGCGTTTTTATTTGCTACCTGCTCTTCTGTCTAAAAGTAGACTTAAGCGATCGCCTTCCATTCGTATTTTTAACCGTGTTCGTAGGATGTGTGCTTGGAATTAGTTTCGGTATCTTTGTCACTTCCATTGGAAAAGGTGGAAAGGATCTAAAGATTTCCCTTCTAATCTCCATCCAGATGATCTTTTGTTTCTTAGGCGGCCTGATGTTCAGTAATATGAAAGACATTGTAGAACAACATTGTCCAATCCTCAATCGAATCAATCCTGCTGCCTTGATTGCGGATGCCATCTACAGCTTATCCATTTATGATTCGTATGATAGGTTCTTTATGAACCTTTCGATTCTATCTGGAATGGCTATCGTATTTGTATTACTTAGCATCTTTATGACAAGGAGGGAACGTTATGCAGCTCTATAAAGCATTCTTTAAAATTGCAAAACGAAATTTTCTTAGCATTTTTATATATTTTGCAATCTTCTTTATGATTTGTTTCGTATTTGCTTCCAATGGAACTTCTTCGGATGCTTCTAGATTTGATGCAGAAAAGGCAGTTCTTGCAATCGTTGACCGGGATCAAAGCTCCTCTAGCAAGGCACTTGCTGCTTACCTTGGTACGATGCAAAACCGAAAGGAGATTCCTAGCAATCCAGATTTCTGGCAGGATGAGTTATATTACCGTCATGTAGACTATATCCTCATCATCCCAAAAGGGTATGAAGAAAAGCTGAAAAAGAAAGATTTTACTAATTTAACCGAAAATGTAAAGATTCCAGCTTCTCTTTCTGGTACGTATATTGATCAACAAATTGAGCATTATTTGCGAGTTACAAAGACATACCTCGTTGCTGGATATGACACAAACGAAGCATTGAAAGCTGCCGCGAATACTTCTAAGTTTTCTACGGAAGTCACACTAAGTAATCAGGATAATAACAGGGTAGATTCCGCTCATCTTCTAAGCTTCTATCAATACTATACCTACATCATCGTTTGTATCACGTTGGCTGGACTTGGCTCCATCCTATTCCGATTTGAAGATAAAAACATCTCTGCGCGACTCCATGCTTCGGCTATGACACTCCGCCAGCGTAACCTTGCCTTATTTGCTGGAAGCTGCACCCTCTCTATCCTCTACTGGCTTGCCCTCGTTGTTGCTTCCGCACTCTTTTATCGAAATCAATTTTTCAGCAAGATTGGACTTCTTTGTATCGCCAACTCATTCCTCTATATGCTAGTTTGTGCATCACTTACGTTCTTGCTTAGCAATTTTGCCAAATCTCTTACTGTATTTCCTGTACTTTCTAACGTAATTGGGCTTGGCATGAGCTTCTTATGTGGCGTATTTGTTCCAATCGAATTTATGGGAAAGCAAATTCTTACTGTAGCCCATCTATTTCCTGCCTACTGGTATATGGACGCACACAAACAATTTACAAATTTTGTTTCTACTGGAACTGGTGGCTCTACCATTGCAATTGCCTTCTTAATCGAAGCCTTATTTGCACTCGCTTTCCTAAGCATTGGATTCGTAGTGACGAAACTCAAACGAAGCAACGCATAAATTACACATTTCGGCATAGTTTATAGTAGTACTCCGCTGAATGGAAGGGGAATTCCATGCTGTGAATCAGATTCATAAACTCTATTTATTCGAGGGAATGGATGAACAGGAGGCAGCTTCCCTTGCCTTAGAGAAAAAGGAACAGCTGCAAAAAGAAGGGCGCATGGTAAAACATTTCACAACAGGAATGTGGCACCCCGCCGACCTTTCCTTCCTTGCGTATCTATCCATCGAAGAATATCACCAATTCTTGCGTGATGTGCTTATCATATGGAATCATGATAAAGGTTGTACGAAAGAAGAGTTGATGGAGAACATCTTTGCACAGACACATTTAGAAGACGATTATGCCATCATTGCCTACCGACAAATTTGCTTTCCTAATGCAGCCTATGAATGTTTAATTTCCGATCTATCTGCTAGGGAAGTGTACGATGGGCGGCTCACCTATCCCGAATTTCGTTCTTTACATTTAAGACGTTGGCGGCATTTTTGTAAAATGGCTCTAAATACGCCAAATACTGCTTATATTTTTGAAAACACGTTATTTCGAAATCACATACAAGAACTAATGGGCTTTTATGATATGGAGGACGAACGGATTCTGATGCATTTAGAGGAACTGTTACAACAAGTCACTTCTTTGAATCCAGTCCTTTGCTATCGACATCCTGAATGTATTTCCGAATTTGTCACCCAAAAGAAACGATGCGACCATGAGTGGTTTGAACAGCTTTCATACTATGTAAGTCACTCCAATTATGGTAGGCTTCGTGGATTACAAGGAAGTTCTGGAGCCGTTACTTTCTTATTGAATCGCCAACGTATCGAATCTCTTTCTCTTGAGAGATTCTCCCGGTTGTCTCCTGAACTTACCATTTCATTAAGCGAATATAACAATGAATACGATGCTTGCAATTGAAAAGGTCAGCCACAACGTCCATTCTTGTGGCTGATTTTTTTATAGTATGTCTTTCTTCGGTGGCTTTACTTTCGTGTAAAATGCCACATTGTCGTCCCGATCCAACGTTGCCAAAAAGATATCGGATTGCTCTGTAATCTTGTGACGCTTGATTTCTTTTTGTAACCAAGTTTTATCTTTGCCCATTCTCTTTAAGTTATCTTCACAAACATCTCCATCTAACATGATATTCGCCATAATCATATCCTGCTTTGGCTGTATGTTAATGTCTTGGGCTACTACTGGCTTTTCTGTAGCAGTCGGTATGATACTGATTTGGCCTGTTGTCTCCAGGATTGCAGTATCAATCTTTCCAATATCGAAATAGCCCTGCTGCCGTACAATTGCCTGAAATTCCTCCATTTCTACATGGGCACGTTTAAAGTTATCAAAATAAAACTTTCCATTCTCTACTAATATTATGGGATGTCCTACTAATAAAACTCTACATAGTTTAAACTTCTCAGATAAGAGATCACACCCATAGGTCATACATCCATATACGACCATAGCAATTAAGTTATGCCAAATTTCCTTTTCTTGAGCAATGGAAAGCTGTGCTGCAATGGAACCGATTGCTATACCATTGATATAGTCGAACATGCTCATATTGGAAAGGGTTCTCGCTCCCACTAATTTGGATAGTAAAAATAGTACAAATAAGCTTAGTGCAGAAGTCAATGGAATAATCCAGTAACTAATCATCATATCACCTCAACTAGATAGTCTCTTAATACCATATTGTGCACGTATGGGTAAACTTTATGCAAAAAAGGAAGGTGGATAACTACCTGCCTGATTTAGGGGTGTAAGAATATTATGTTAACACTGGGCTAAGTGCATGTGCGTATTGTGTGCCTTACTTATCATATAAATACTCTGTAATCTCTACTAAATTTCCACTTTTAAATACACCTGGTGGTTCAAGCCCCACCTTAATATGTTCCATAACCCATACCTTCTTCTTTGTTAAGTACGACTACAGTTGCTCCTAACTCCACTGGATAACGCTCTAACTGTTTTTGTACGGTAGATAAATCAATCTCAATACAAAATTTTGTTGGAATCGTTTCATCGCCATCTGTCCAGACAGGAACCATTGTAATTTGAACTGCCATTTTCCATCCTTCTTTCTACCTCGAATTATATTGGCACGTAGGTCACTTGCATAGTTGCTCCCACATTTGGTCTTTTCGTATTAAGCACGTATTTACGAGTATCCTGAAATAGGTCGAGTCCGATCCATTTGACTGGCATATACTGCCTCAAAGGATACTGTTCGCGTAAATAAAAAGGCTCCCCTACAAGCCTTGTTTGTAAGGGAACCTTCTATTTCATTCTATTCTTTATTTGCAATCACAACCGTAGGAACCTTCGTTGCGGTATGGGCATGGTCTTGCTTCTCTAAAGCATCCACAATACATTTTCTTTGTATACTCCATATAATCTCTGTCAAAACAAGATTCATCAAATTTCATTCCATAATTATAGTCGTTTGCATTATGATTCCAACGTCTCTTGTTGTACATTCTCATATCCATATCTTCCTCTTCACCTCTTGTGCAACCTGACGTTTCATATGGCATTGGTTTTTCACATGGCATTGGTTTTACCATCTGTGTTGGCTTTTCACATGGCATTGGTTTTGCCATCTGCGCTGGTCTTTCACATGGCATTGGTTTTGCCATCTGTGCTGGTCTTTCACATGGCATTGGTTTTACCATCTGTGCTGGTCTTTC
>CALZJY010000018.1 GCA_945787925.1 uncultured Anaerosporobacter sp.
TCGGATCTTTCCAAGGTCCTGTTGGACTATCTGCCGTAAGCACCCCGATACCGCTTGCATTATTGGCAAAGTAGAGGAAGAACTTCTCTTTACCATTGATCGTTTTGTGTGCGGCAGCTGGAGCCCAGGAACAAGAGGCCCATTTTGCAGCGCCAGAAGGTCCAGCAACAGAAATGCTACCATGATCGGTCCAGTTTACTAGATCTTTGGAGGAAAAGCAGTTCAGCGTCTTAATCTTGCTATAGCTGTTTTCTGCAATGGTTCCTCAGGAATATTCAAATTCATCGTTGGTACAGTAAACATAAACTGTGTCATTATATACCATGACGCCAGAATCTGCACTGTACCGTTGGGTTACGATAGGGTTGTTCTCACCAAATTGTTTATAGGATTTGGTAAGAGAGGCCGCCTTTGCAATTGGTAGATCCAAAGGAAGAAGGCAAAGTGCCAAGGTAAGTGCTGCAATTACAAATTGCCTGAAAGATAAAAATTTCTTTTCATAACACATAAGGTAATGTCCCTTCTAAGACGTCCAATCGTCAGGGATAGAGAATGTACAAAGGGAACAATCACCTCCTCAAACATTTAATGAACTATGTACTTAAATACAGTAAAAATTTTACACTATATACAAGAAAAAAATAGCTAGAAAAAACACTAAATGATGGAATAAGTCCAATGAGACAATATTATATTGACATTTTGCTTATAAAAAGTAAAATTAAATTGAAATGTAGGATAATAATGTAAAAATAGTATTATTATGGAAGAAAATTATAAAGGAGGAGACTATGTTTACATTTAATTATGCGGAAGGTGCAACGATGTTCTCTGTATGGTTAATATGGATTACAGTATTTGTATTACTATTTGCACTAAATGAATTAACAAGAAGATCTAGTATCTTTGGATTTCTTGCATTTATCGTAACACCAGCAATCTTAACTGTACTTTGGTTTACTGTATTAAAAGACACTACCTACACAGACTGGTTCCATTTAGCAAAAGTGTACTCAGCACTAGCAGGTTGTATCGGTTTCTGGTGCATCCGTCACGTACGCGGAGTGAACAAGAAAACAGGTAAGGAATGGAGACTATCAGAGAATCGAATCGCGTTATGTTTCCCAGCATTAATCCTTGCAATCAATATTATGGAAGCAGTTGCACGCGATATACAAGTAGGATTAAACTATAATCTTGGCCAAGATGCAGCAAATCTTGTTAGTGGACCATGGAACTTTATGAATGCAGCAGCAGGTGTCTTAAACATCATTACAATTACAGGATGGTTTGGAATCTGTATCCGTAAGAGAACAAAGAAAGATGGCTCAAGAGATATGCTTTGGCCAGATATGATGTGGTTCTGGATTCTTGCATATGATTTATGGAACTTTGCATATACATATAATTGCTTACCAGACCACGCATGGTATTGTGGCTTCGCATTATTACTTGCACCAACTGTATGCGCATTTACTGTTGGTAAAGGTGCTTGGTTACAACATAGAGCACACACATTAGCAATTTGGTGTATGTTTGCACAAACAGTGCCAGCATTTATTGATAAAGGTGCATTTGCAGTACAATCTACACATGCAAAGACTCCATTATTTATTTGGAGCTTCCTTGCACTTGCAGTAAACGTACTTGTATTTGTTTATATGATCATCAAAGCGAAAAAAACAGGAAGAAATCCATATACAGGCGAACTATATGTGGGTATGAAAGGCTATGAAGAAGTAAAGGAATTAGCCGAATAGAGAGAAGGAGTCCTTGGACCAGATTGGTTCAAGGGCTTTTTCTTATTGCATAGGAAATTGTGTTGCAATCCCCTATGCAATAAAAAACGCCCTAAAAAGAAGGGCGTAGAATGCACACTTGGGGGAAAGGAAGAAATTCGCTCGAAAGACAGTTGTCATTCGTACTGCTAGTTGTTATGATAAATATTATAAGTTACAAAATAAAACAATAGAAACGAAAAAACAACAGCGAAGGATATTAAATAGATGATGAAGAAGTTAGTAATTGGGATACTTGCCCATGTAGATGCGGGGAAGACAACCTTGTCCGAAAGCATGTTATTTCTTAGTGGGAAGATCCGTAAGTTAGGAAGGGTAGATAATAAAGATGCATATTTAGATACGTATGAGTTAGAACGTGCAAGGGGAATCACGATCTTTTCGAAGCAGGCAATGTTTGATTTGCAAGATACGGCAGTGACGCTATTAGATACGCCAGGACATGTGGATTTCTCTGCGGAAATGGAGCGTACGTTACAAGTATTAGATTATGCGATCTTAGTAATCAATGGAGCAGATGGCGTACAAGGCCATACCCAGACGTTATGGAGATTATTGAAGAAATACCAAATTCCGGTATTCCTATTTGTAAATAAGATGGATCAGCCAGGTACAGAGAAAGAATCGCTATTAGCCGAGCTAAAAAGCCGTTTAGATGATGGATGTGTGGATTTTACTGATACGGCATCAGAAGAGTTTTATGACCAGGTAGCGATGTGTGAGGAATCCTTAATGGAACAGTTTTTAGACGAAGGAGAGATTCCAAAAGAACAGTTAATGCAAGCGATTCGTAAGCGTCAACTATTCCCTTGTTATTTTGGTTCCGCATTAAAAGTCGAAGGTATCGAAGAGTTTATGCAGGGGATAAGCGAATATACGATTGAGCCAGAGTACGGAGATGACTTTGGGGCAAAGGTATTTAAGATTGCAAGGGATGAACAAGGGAATCGTTTGACATATCTTAAGGTAACTGGTGGAAGATTAAAGGTGAAGGCCCAGCTTAGCAATGAAAAAGAAGGGATGGCAAAAGAAGAGATCTGGCAGGAAAAAGTAAATCAGATTCGCTTATATTCTGGACAGAAGTTTGAGGCGGTCAGCGAGCTGACAGCAGGAAGTATTTGTGCAGTGACAGGGCTTACAAAAACACATCCAGGACAAGGGCTTGGCGTAGAGGCAGCATCGGAAGTACCAGTGCTTGAGCCAGTATTGTCCTATCAGATCATCCTTCCAGATGGAGTGGATAAGAGAAGCATGTTGCAAAAGCTTCGCCAATTAGAAGAGGAAGTGCCAGAGCTTCTTATTGCTTGGGATGAGACAGTGCAGGAAATTCAGGCAATGCTTATGGGAGAAGTGCAGATTGAGATTATAAGCAGCATGATTTCAGAACGTTTTGGTGTAGACGTGACATTTGGAAGTGGAACGATTGTATATAAAGAGACGATTGATTCCGTAGTAGAAGGAGTAGGACATTTTGAGCCACTTCGCCACTATGCAGAAGTCCATGTATTATTAGAGCCAGGCGAACGAGGCAGTGGAATGCAGTTTATGGCCAATGTATGTGAAGACGAATTGGACCGTAACTGGCAAAGACTGATCCTGACGCATCTTGAAGAACGGGAACACAAAGGAGTCCTTACAGGAGCCTCCATTACGGATATGAAGATTACAGTGGTCGGTGGTCGTGCCCATAAGAAGCATACCGAAGGCGGCGACTTTAGAGAGGCAACCTACCGTGCAGTACGACAAGGGTTAAAGCAGGCGAAGAGCGTGTTATTAGAGCCATACTATGAATTCCGATTAGAGCTTCCAGAACAGATGGTAGGGCGTGCCATGATGGATGTAGAAAAGATGCATGGAACTTGTGAGTTATTAGGAAGCGAAGATGGTGTGGCAGTGCTTACGGGGAGTGCGCCAGTAGCAACGATGAGAAATTATCAGCAGGAAGTAATCGCCTATTCCAAAGGACATGGCAGATTATTCTGCAGCTTGAAAGGCTATGAGCCATGCCATAATGCAGAAGAAGTCATCCTTGCAAGTGGTTATGATTCCGAGCGAGATTTACTAAATCCAACTAGCTCAGTCTTTTGTGCCCATGGAGCTGGATTCCTTGTAGATTGGGACCAAGTACATGAGTATATGCATGTAGAAAGTTATTTAAAACGAGAAAAAGGCGAACAGGATTCTTATATGGAACGTGGAGGAAGTGTAAGCAAGGAAGAAGAATGGATTGGTACGGAAGAAATCGACCAAATCTTAGAGCGTACCTTCTACTCCAACCGTGGAGAAAAGTCCACATGGAAGAAAGGAAAGCCAGTCCGAAGAAATGACTATTCCGGCGTTTCCTTTTCTGCTCCAGTAAAGAGGAAAGAAGGAGCCGAAGACTATCTATTAGTGGATGGCTATAATATCATCTTTGCATGGGAAGAACTTCGTGAACTTTCGAAAGAGAATATCGAAGGTGCAAGAGGAAAGTTGTTAGATACGTTATGTAACTATCAAGGCATTAAGAAATGTCATTTGATCGTAGTCTTTGATGCGTATCGATTAGAAGGCCATCCGACCGAAGTCTTTGATTATCACAACATCCATGTAGTGTATACAAGGGAAGCAGAGACTGCCGATCAATACATTGAAAAGTTTGCCCATGAACATGGAAGAAGCCATAATGTAACGGTTGCAACATCCGATGGGTTAGAGCAGATCATCATTCGAGGAAAAGGATGTGCCCTGTTATCTGCAAGAGAGTTAGAAGAAGAGGTAACCAGAGTCTGCACGGCATCCTTACAACAGTATCAGGACAAACAGACACCAGGTCGAAATTACTTGATTGATGCGGTATCGAAAGAAGGAAAAGAGCAGTTAAGTTCCCTATTGAATCAAAACGAAGAGTAGGAAGAAAAGAACGTGCTAGTTGTCACCATTTTGATGGAAACGGATAGAATGGTAGTAAGATTAAAGAGAAATGAAGTATTGATATGAGTAAGAGCCATATGGCAGAAGTACTTTCCTTCTATGGTACTGCAAAAGCACAATCGACCTTTGAAGAAGAAGGAAAGATTGCATTTGTAGTTTCCAATCCTAAGAAATCCATGGTGACGATGATTCCGATTCAATTAAAATATAATAATTTTTCAAATATTCCATTGAAGGTTTCCTTATATCTTTATGCACGACCTGCAGGAAAACTTACAAGAAGTGAAAGTATCTTTTCGAGAAAGATACATAACGAAAGAATCCATGAGGAAAATGGTAGGTTATATTCAGGGACAGATATTGTGCTGATGCAGGGAGAACTTGCAGGAGAAGAAGTCGTAGCATCGAATAGCAGTCTTCAGGTGGAAGTAAAGAATCGTATTCTATTAGAAGCAGGAACCTTTTGTGTAGCAATGGTTTCCCCGTTGGAACCATGTAACGAAGCGATTACGGTAAGCATGGAAGCGGAATGGGAAGAAGTAGAATAAGAACAGAAAGGGGCAGAGAAGGTATTCTGCTCCTTTTTACTTGTCGATAAAACATTACAATAGTATAATGGAAAATAAATACAATATAATATACTAGTAGGAAGGAGAAAAATTATGGCGATTAGTCTAGTAAAAGGTCAAAAAGTAAATCTGACAAAAGAAAGTGTAGGGCTCGATCAAGTCATGGTAGGACTTGGATGGGATGAAGCACAGCCAGAAAAGACAGGATTATTTTCCATATTTAGTGCAAAGCCTCAAGAAATCGACTGTGATGCATCCGCCTTTTTATTAACGGAGAATGGTTTAGAAAGAAAAGAGGATATTGTTTATTTTGGAAATCTAAAGCATCAATCAAAGGCAATCAAGCACATGGGAGACAATCTGACAGGAGCCGGTGCTGGTGATGATGAACAGATTATGATCGAGCTGTCAAAAGTTCCAAAGACATATAACCGTATCATCATTGTAGTAACCATTTACCAGGCACAAAAGCGAGGCCAGCATTTTGGGATGATTCGAAATGCATTTTGTAGAGTTGTAGATACAAAGACGAACAACGAATTATGCCGCTATAATTTATCCGATACATATGAAGGCATGACGGCAGTCGTCTTTGGGGAAATCTATCGCAGCGGAAACGAGTGGAAGTTTACCGCATTAGGCAATGGAACACAAGATGGTTCCATCAGCCAAGTTGCAGCAAGATATCAGAAGTAGAAGCTAGATGAAATCTTGAAGGAGTAGGAAGGAAGAAAAAATGAATAAGGAATTCCGTGGTCTAAGTGATTCACAAGTGGAGGAAAGCCGTAACAAATATGGTAGTAATCAAATCAAGGAGGCAGAGCCAGAAACTTTTTGGCAGCAGTTTCTAGAAGGATTTGAAGATCCAATGATCCGTATCTTATGCGTAATCGCAGCAATCATGTTAGTAATGTTCTTTTTTGGACAAAGTGAATGGTACGAACCAGTAGGAACGATCATCGCGGTTCTATTAGTAAACTTTGTTTCTGCTAAGACAGGGGTTGCAAATGATAAGGCATATAAGAAACTAAAGGATTCCCAGAAAAAGGATTCAGCAAAAGTCGTGCGTAACGGTAGCCTAGCGGTAATTGAGGTAGATGACCTTGTAGTAGGCGATATCGTCGTATTGCAGTCCGGAGATAAGATTCTTGCCGATGGTATTTTAGTCGATGGTTTGTTATCAGTAGACAATAGTGTGTTAAACGGTGAAGCCGAAGAATGTAAGAAGACTGCCGCAGACCAAGCATGGGAAATGCCAGAAGAGATTACAGGAGAAACCTTTGTAGATAAACATAGCCTGTTTCGTGGAGCTACTGTATTAGACGGAGAAGGATACATGGAAATCAAGCGTGTCGGAGAAAAGACAATGATGGGACAGATGGCAAAAGATATGGAAGAGAAAGAGCCAGATTCACCACTCAAGGTGAAGTTAAACAAGCTGGCAAATCAAATTTCGGTCTTTGGCTATGTAGGCGCCATCGTCATTGCCGTAGCATACTTTATTCATTTTATTGTACAAGCAGGTTCCCTATCTGCGTATTTTCAACAAGGATTTGTCGAGGTATTCCGCGGAATCATGGATGCGGTAGCCGTAGCGATTACGATTGTTGTTTGTGCGGTTCCAGAAGGATTACCATTAGTAATTGCATTAGTGTTGATGCAGAATACAGGAAAGTTATATCGCGTTAAGGTATTGGTTCGTAAGTCCATCGGTATTGAAACTGCAGGTTCTTTAAATATCTTATTTAGTGATAAGACAGGAACGATTACGAAAGGCCAGCTAGAAGTCGTAGAGTTCTTCGATGGTGGAGCAGAAACGATTGATGCAACGAAGAAGGCACAGATGGGAGCCATCTTAGAAAAGCTCCATCTATGTATTGGGAAGAATACGGGCGCCATGTTTGATGTCTCTCATGCAGTCGTAGGTGGGAATATGACAGACCGTGCGCTCCTTTCCTTTTTAGGAGAAGAGTCCTATCAGGCAGTAGTTTCGAATCCAGCCTATACGGTTTCCGAGGTACAGGAATTCAATAGTGCCAATAAGTTTAGCCAAGTATACATAAAGGAGCAAGGCATGACGTTCTATAAAGGAGCACCGGAAGTCTTGCTTTCCAAAGCTACCAAATATCTGACTCCATCTGGAGAAGAGAAGGAAATCGATGAAGTCGTGTTAAATGCCAAGATTGACGAGCTTGCCTACCGTGCAATGCGTGTCCTTGCGTTTGGATATTCTAGAATGCCACTGACTAAGAATGAAGTCAACGAGGATATCGTGATCGTTGGTTTTGTCGGCATTCGTGATGATGTACGTCCAGAAGCGAAGACGGCAATCGTCCAAGTACAACAGGCAGGAATCCAAGTCGTTATGATCACTGGTGACCGAAAAGAAACGGCTGTTGCAATTGCAAAAGAGGCGAAGTTATTTAAAGAAGGAGAACATATTGCCCTGACTTCTGCAGAATTAAATGCAATGTCCGATGAGGAACTAAAGAAGATCATTCCAAAGATCCGTGTGATTTCCAGAGCATTACCAACGGATAAGAGCCGTATGGTGCGGTTATGTCAGGAACTGAATTTAGTAGTCGGTATGACTGGCGATGGCGTAAATGATAGTCCAGCCTTAAAGAGGGCAGACGTTGGATTTGCAATGGGAAGTGGAACTGATGTAGCAAAAGAAGCAGGTAAGTTGGTAATCCTAGATGATAACTTAAACTCCATCAAGAATGCCATTTGGTATGGGCGTACGTTGTATATCAATATCTTAAAGTTCTGTAAGATGCAGTTAGTCATCAATGTGGCAGCAGTTATTGTGTCTGCAATCTGCCCATTTATCGGAATTGAACAGGCACCATTAAAGGTAACCCACTTATTATGGATCAATCTCTGTATGGATAGTCTGGCATCCATCATGTTTGCAGGAGAGCCGGCGCTAGAAGAATATATGAGGCAAAAGCCAAGACGACGGGATGAAAGCATTATCAGTAAGAAGATGGCAATCCAGATTGGCGTAATGGGTGGATGGCTCACCTTCCTTAGCATCCTTTGGTTTAAAGTACCGATATTTGCAACATTTTTTGAGAATACGAACCAGTTCTATACGGGATATTTCTGTATGTTCATCTTTGCCTTCATGGTAAATGCGTTCAATGTTAGAAGCGAGCGTGCCAATGTATTTGAGCATCTAAAAGAGAATCCAATGTTTATCAAGATTTGGCTACTCATTATGGGGGTACAAATCATCATGGTATCCATTGGCGGTGTCATTGGCGAAGTATTTAGCTGTGAACGATTTGGCGTCCAAGGTTGGGAAGTCGTAATCCTAATGGCACTTACGATGTACCCAGTAGATTTACTTCGTAAAGGAATTACAAAATTAGTTTCAAAAGAATAAAAAGGAGAGAGAAAAATGATACGTAAGATGACAATAGCGGATTATGATGCCGTATATGATCTATGGATCAATACGCCAGGTATGGGACTCAATACGACGGATGATTCTAGAGAAGGGATTGGGAACCTATTTACTGGAACACTTATGTAGTGTGACAGAACAATTAGGCTATTGGTGTCTATATGCGGCAATCTTTTCAAAAAATACGGCGAGCATCGCATTACATAAAAAATGTGGCTTTCGTGAAATCGGATACCGTGAGAGAATTGCAAGAGATCTATTTGGAAACTGGCAGTCAACAACACTGTTGGAACGGCGCGTGAAAGAAGAATAATTAATGCAAAAGCCCCCAAGTACCTTTGGTATTCGGGGGGCTTTTGCATTATCGTAAATAATGGAATTTGGAATTGTACTTCCATAAGAAGATAAGAGAAAGTAAAAATGTTAGGAATTCTGCCACAGGAACCGCCAGCCAAACGCCGGTAAGTCCGAATAAGCTTGGTAAAATCAATAAGCACACGACCATCCAGAAGAACGTTCTAGAGAACGATAGGATTGCCGAACGTGTACCATCGGAAAGTGCGGTAAATAACGAAGAGGCAAATAGGTTCGTTCCTGCAAAGATATAGTTAATAGAAAATAATGCAAATCCATAACAGGCAATCGCATGTGTTTGGGTTCCTGGCTTTACAAACACGTTTACGATAAATTCGGAAGAGAGGAATGCAACAAGTGCTAGCACAATCGAAGAAATCGAAATAAAGATCAGGCTAAGCCTTGTTACATTTTGTAATTCATCTGTCGTATTTGCTCCATAATGATAGCTTAGGATAGGAGCTACCCCAATCGTAAATCCTAGATAAAGCGAGTTAAATAGGAACTGCCCGTACAATACGATCGTAATTGCAGCCACACCAGCTTCACCAGCTAATCGAATCATGATTAGATTGAAAAGTAAGGTTACTACTGCATTGGCAAGATTGCTTACCATTTCGGAAGAACCATTGTAGCAAGCCTGTCCTAACGTTTGGAAATGAACAGGGAACTTTACAAAGCAAAGTCCGTCACGTTTCCAGGCAAAATAGAACAGTCCAAAGAATCCTAAGATACATTGTCCAAGTCCAGTGGCAATTGCAGCGCCTTCCACTCCCATGTGTAATACGCCGATAAATATCAGGTCCAGTACCACATTTACTACACCACCTGCAATCGTAAGGATAAGGCTATATTGTGGTTTTCCTGCAGTGGAGAAATAGCATTGGAACATAAGCTGTAATACCGTAATCGGAGCAAAGGCCATAGAGATAAGTAAGTACAGTTTTGTATTCTGATAAAGTGCATCGGTGGCACCAAGTAAACGAATGATTGGAGCGTGGAAGACAAAAACAAGAGCAGATAGAATGAGTCCGATGACTACCCCAGTAAAGAGGAAGAACGAAAAGTTTTCTTTTGCCTCCTGGTCTTTTGCCTCTCCTAATTTTTTTGCAATGATGGCACTACCACCAGTACCTAGCATGATGCCAATCCCGTTTACTAAAAAGACGACAGGATATGCGATATTTAAAGCGGATAATGCGCTGTCGCCAAGAAATTTTGACACAATGGTTCCATCGGCAATCGTATAGATCGACATAAACATCATCATGATCATCGATGGCAGAGTATAGCGGATTAGCTGCATTGGTTTAAAATGTTGACTAATGCTTGATGTCATAAAAAACTCCTTTGTAATTGATTAACTCATAGTTCGTCTGCTATCATAAGGTATAGGGTAACACTATAGTCAAGAGGGAAACGTATGATTAATCAAAAAGAATATTTAACAACCGGTGAATTTGCGAAAATGATGAATATTACGAAGGAAACGTTATTTCATTATGATAAGATTGGCTTATTTTCGCCAGAAATCAAACTCCAAAATGAATACCGTTATTATTCCATCTATCAGATTGAATTATTAGAAGTGATCCTAATGTTACGAGAGTTAGGAATGCCATTAAAGCAAATCAAAGAAAGTATGGACAAAAGAAATCCAGATGCCATGTTGTCCTTGTTAGAGCGTGAGGAGAAGGAAATCGAAGAGAAGATGCGCAAGCTGAAAGTGCAAAAGCGTATGATTAAAGAGCAACAAGAGCAGATTATAGAGGCGCAGAAAGTGGATATCTCCTTCCTTGGCATTAAAGAGTTTGAAGAACGATATTATATGAGAAAACGTGCAGAGAGCAACGAGGATAAGGAGTTATTCCATCAGATTCAATTTTTGAAGAAGGAATTTGAGAAGGCGAAAGTCTCTTGGGGATACACGGTAGGATTTTTTCAATATAAGCAGGACGTAGAAGAAGGAGAATACAGCAACTATCATGATGTCGTGCTGATTATGAAACAGTCATCAAAAAAGTTAAAGTATCAGGTACTTCCAGCAGGAGAGTATTTGGTGGCCTATCATAAAGGACACTGGAACAAGATTCAGGAAACATACGAGCGAATGTTTGCCTATATCGAAGAACGTCAGTTAGAGACCGAGGATGTATTTTTAGAAACCTATGTGATTGACCGCTTATTAGTGGAAGAATATCAAGAATATGTAACTGAGATTTCGGTAAGAATCAAAAAGACGGATGCCTAGCAAATGGCATCCGTTTTCCAGTATCTGCGCTTATCTTCCTCTGAAACTGTCTCAGCGAAATGCTTCTTTAACCGTAAGAAGAGTTTTACGTCCATAAGGATATGGTATAACACGGCGCGGTTTTCAAACTCTTTTCTAGAACGAGGCATAGGCTCGGTTTCTAATTTGGCCTGTAACTCTTCAATGGCGGCTAATAGGCCGATGGCATCGTTGATTTCCGCAAATTCTTCGGAGATTTGTTTGAGCAATCCAGAAAGAAGCACCGTTTGGTTTGGAACTGCATCCAAGGTGATGATATCTTGGTAGATTTGCTTTAAGAGCGCGCATTGGGAGAGGCGCATCTGCACATACGTATAAAAATAATCATTTGTCCCAATAAAATGATTGTTCATATACTGAAGGGATTCCGTTTTCAAGGAATCTAGCAGCGCATCCAGCTCACGGAAACATTCCCCCGTATAATCTGCTTTGTTTTCTTTTAAAATATAGACAGACATACGTGCAAGGATTCGGCGGAAAGAGGAATCGATATTCTGTTGTTTGGCGCGAATTTTATCTAGGTGATTGGACATAAATAAATTTATGATAATACCAATGCCCGCGCCGATGAATAAGATTAAAAATTCATTTCTAATCATGGAAAGGGAGCAGCTCTTGGCAGAAATATAATGGGTGCATAGAACTGCAATCGGTGCAATTGCCTCTTTCATGGAGAAGAGAAGGCAGCAGCAGAGGTACGGAACCAAGATTACGGCAAACCCCCATACGTTATATCCTACGGTTGGAAGGATGATCAAGGAAAAGAACGTCATCAGAGCAAAGATCGTGATTCGCTTCAAGGAAACGACAACCGTTTCTTTTTTCGTATCCTGAATCGTGAGTAACGTGATGATTCCTGTAGACATCGCATAGTTTAATTGCAACGATTCTGCAATTAAAATCGCAAGGATTGCCCCGATGGTAAAGCGCAACACTTTAATTGATTCTTGTTTGGTAAATGGTTTTATCATATAGTACTTCGTACTCCATTCGTTTTTTAGTGTTATTATATCAAAAAATAGAATTGGCGAGAAGAAAATAAAGTGGTAATATATAGATATACATGACGAATGAAGGAGACAAAAGTAGAATGAGTAAAGTAATTGATCGTTTTATGAAATATATTGTGGTAGATACACAATCAGAAGAGGGAGTAGAACAATTCCCAAGTACAGAAAAACAATTCCAGTTAGCACATATGCTAGTAGAAGAATTAAAAGAAATTGGTGCATCCGATGTTCGTTTGGATGAAGAACATGGCTATGTATATGCAACCATTCCAGCAACAAAAGAAGGACTTAAGACAATCGGGTTCATTTCCCATATGGATACTGCACCTTCCATGAGTGGAACAAATGTAAATCCAAGAATCGTAGAGAATTATGATGGAACAGACATCGTATTAAACGAAGCGTTAAACGTAGTATTATCTCCAGTACAATTCCCAGAGTTACTTCACTCCAAAGGAAAAGACTTAATCGTAACGGATGGAACAACATTATTAGGTGCCGATGACAAAGCCGGTATTGCAGAAATCATGACAATGGCAGAATACTTATTAGCACATCCAGAAATCCCTCATGGAACAATCAAAATCGGATTTACACCAGATGAAGAAGTTGGACGCGGTGTAGATTTCTTTGATGTAGAAGGATTCGGCGCAGAATTCGCATATACGGTAGACGGTGGAGCAATCGGCGAATTAGAATATGAAAACTTCAACGCTGCTGGTGGAAAAGTAGAAATCAAAGGAAACAACATCCATCCAGGTTCAGCAAAGAATAAGATGGTGAATTCACTTCATATCGGCATGGAATTCCATAACATGCTTCCAAAATTCGAAGATCCAGCGAATACAGAAGGATACGAAGGGTTCTATCATTTAGATTCTATGAGCGGTGGAGTGGAATCTACAGTGATGGATTACATCATCCGTGATCATGATAAAGCAGAATTCGAACAGAAAAAAGATCGTTTTGCAAAAGTAGCAGCATATTTAAATGAAAAATATGGGGAAGGTACTGTAACAGCAACCATCAAGGATTCTTACTATAACATGAAGGAAATGGTAGAGCCGCATATGCATCTCATTGACAATGCAAGAAAAGCAATGGAAGCATTAGAAATCGCTCCAATCGTAGTTCCAATCCGTGGTGGTACAGATGGCGCAAGATTATCTTACATGGGATTACCTTGTCCAAACATTTGTACAGGCGGTTACAACTTCCATGGTAAATTCGAATACATTCCAGTACAAGATATGGAAAAAATCGTTGAACTATTAGTTAAGATTGTAGAATTATACGCAGAATAATTAGAAGGGCCCTGTTTTTGTAATGAGGAAACAGGGCTTTTCTTTCAACATAAGGAGAGCAGATGAATTATAACAACATTGTGGAAGGCATATTTATCAGCCGTCCAAACCGTTTTATTGCCAATGTGGAAATCAATGGCCAAGTAGAAGTATGCCATGTAAAGAATACAGGGCGTTGCAAGGAGCTATTGATTCCAGGAAAGACAAAGGTATATCTAGAGGACCATGGGGAGAACACAAAGCGTAAGACAAGATATTCCTTACTAACGGTAGTGAAAGAGACACCAAATGGTCCAATGCTAATCAATATGGATTCCCAAGCACCAAACAAGGTGGCAAAAGAATGGCTAGAACGTGGTGGCCTTGGAAAGAACGTGACGTACATCAAGCCAGAGAAGACGTACGGGGACTCTAGATTTGATTTATACTTCGAATATTTAACGGAGGAAAATGAAGTAGTAAAGGCTTATATGGAAGTCAAAGGCGTTACGTTAGAGGAGGATGGTGTAGTAAGGTTCCCAGATGCGCCTACAAGCCGTGGAACAAAGCATATCGAATGTCTAATGAAGGCAAAAGAAGAAGGGTATGAAGCCTATATCTTATTTGTCGTGCAGTTAGAACGATTTACTTCTTTTGAGGCGAACCATCAGACAGATCCAGCCTTTGCACAAGCATTAGAAACGGCCAGACGAAATGGCGTACAAGTTTTAGTAAAACCATGCATCGTAACGCCAGATACATTACAGATCAAATAAGGAGGAACCAATGAAGAGAGTTGCAATTTTATCGGATACCCATGGCATGCTTCGACCAGAGGTAAAGAAGGAGTTAGAACAGGCGGACTATATCCTTCATGCTGGGGATATCAACAAGCAGGAGATCGTAGATGAGATGGCACAATATGCGCCGCTTGCAATCGTTCGAGGAAATAATGATAAGGAATGGGCCGAGCATCTTCCAATGACAGATACAGTAACTATTGAAGGAGTTACGTTCTTTTTAGTCCATAATAAGAAAGACATTCCAAAGGAGCTTTCTGGCGTGGATGTAATCGTATACGGCCATTCCCATAAGTATGAGCAAAAAGAAGAGGATGGCGTACTTAGGCTAAATCCAGGAAGCTGCGGCAGACGAAGATTTGACCTAGAGATTACGATGAGCCGTATGTTCATAGAGAACGGAACGTACCGAGTAGAAAAGGTACTGATTCCTCATGAGAAGAAAATAAAATAGGTGATATAATTTTCCACTATCATCAGTTACAATAAAGATAAAAAGGAAGAGGATATGAAAAACATATGAGAGAAATACAAG
>CALZJY010000019.1 GCA_945787925.1 uncultured Anaerosporobacter sp.
GCGTTTAGACTCTGACAATCCCCACCACTCGTTAAGAATCCAACTCTCTTTACACCCATCTTACACTCCTCCATCCTTCCTTATATAGAAAGAACGCTTATTATAACTAGTTTCTACTATTATAATAAGCGCTCTTTCTTTCCTTATTCTTGGTACCACTCACCAAATACTTGTTTAGCAAGCCCCTTAAGCTTAGAAAGTGAAAGCCCTTTTCTTCTTAACCGATGATTGCCTGCTAACTTGTCTGTATATTCTGATAATTTATAAACCGTATATTGATTTCCCGAAGGCGTATAGTGTGTTACGGTAGGAGTGATGGATGCATCCGAAATGACTGCCTCCCCATCCCCTTTCTTTTTAATCTTCACAGTGGCAAGCCCTCCTAACATTCTGGCTGGCTCATCCTGTGAAGAGATAAAGTTTCCAAGGGAGTAATACACTAGCATCTTATGCCCCGCCTTGTTTTTTACCCATTGGACTGGTTCTACCACATGAGGATGGGCACCGATGACTAAGTCCACGCCTTCCTCCGCAAAAAGCTCCGTCCATTCTTTCTGATACCCCGTTGCCTGATGTGTATATTCCGTTCCCCAGTGTGGAAATACTACGACGAAATCGGCTTCTTTTTTTGCTTTCCTTATATCGCTTCGTACTTTTTTCGTTTCTAATAAATCTACCATATATGGCTTGTCCTTTGGAAGCGGAAGTCCATTCAATCCATACGTATAATTGAGCATTGCAATCTTAATCCCATTCTTATCGATTACCTTCACAGAATCATACTCTTCCTTCGTACTATTTGCTCCTAATACGGTAATTCCCTTTTGTTTCTTCCAATACTTTAAGGAATTCTGAAGTCCGGCCTTGCCTTTGTCCATGCTATGGTTCGTTGCATGAAGCACTACATCGAACCCTGCATTGACTATGGCATCTCCAATTTCTTGTGGAGAATTAAATCTTGGATATCCCGAATACCCTAATGACTTACCGCCTAACACGGTTTCCTGATTGATGATTGCCACATCTGCGCCTTTGATTTCGGATTTGATGTTCTTATATAAATGGTCAAACTTATAAGTTCCATCCTTTTTCCTTCCGCTTGCAATCACTTGGCTATGTATCAAATTATCTCCTACTGCTACCAAGGAAACCTCGTGAACAGTAGTATCCTCTGGTTTTGCCTCTTCCGGATTTTTCGTTTCCTCTACCTTTTGTTCTCGTTTCGGACTTGGGGCAGGTTCTTCTGTTGGCTTATTTACCGCACTGTTGCTTAGTTGTTTTTTCTCGGTCACGACCGTTGCTTTTTCCTGTTTCCCCTCATTCTTATAGATATAGATATTTGCAACCGTGATTCCTGTTAAGACGGCTAAGCATATGCATAACAAAAGTATCTTAAAATGATTTCCGTCTTTCTTGTTCATACGTTATAAGACCCCCATCCTTTTTATTTATACTATCTCTTAACCCCTTCATTATAATATATCCGTCTCTCGCTTTACAATACTTTTTCCAAAAACAGGGTTACCAGACAGCTTCCGGCAACCCCTGTTTCTTCCTATTAATAATATAGGCGTCTATTACATCTCTAGTTTCATATCTCCATCCTTGATCCATCCACGTTTTCTCATAAACTCAGAACAAGTAAGGCAAAGCGCGATTGGAAATATAAAATGCATTAAAACGATCTTGATCATCGTCACCATGGCTCCATCTGTCGCCACCATCGTGCTATACGTCTGAATCTGCCCTACCAAGCCCGCAGTTCCCATTCCAGCCCCCACGCTATTATTCGTCATGCGGAATAATAACGTAGAAACTGGTCCTAATACCGCACTTGTGAAAATGACAGGAAGCCAGATGATTGGCTTTCTTACAATGTTAGGAACCTGTAACATGCTTGTTCCAACTCCTTGTGCAAGAAGTCCTCCAAACCCATTATCACGATAGCTGATTACCGCAAATCCCACCATGTTGACACAACAGCCTACGGTCGCTGCACCTGCTGGAAGCCCATTGAGGCTAAGAATGATTCCTAACGCTGCAGAACTAATTGGAAGCGTAAGTGCCATCCCCATCACGACAGAAACAATCATTCCCATTAAGAATGGACGTTGTTCCGTTGCCCATGTGATGACTTCTCCTAATCGTGCCATCAAATCCGTAATCGCAGGACCTACGAAGATTCCTACCGCCGCACCAAATGCGATTGTCGCAATCGGCGTCACTAAGATATCCACTGGTGTCTTTCCAGAGATGAAATGCCCCACTTCTACCGCAATATAGGCAGCAAGGAAGGCGCCTAACGGATCACCTGTTGCTAATGCGATTCCGCCCTCTGTCACGATGGTTCCTGCGACTATGTATTTTGCTTGTGCTCCAATCATTCCCGCTACTGCTGCAGACACGACTACCAACGGACTTTCTTTAAACTTACATGCAACGCCGCAACCGATTCCTGCGCCTGTAAGGCAGCATGCAACCGAACCTATTAATGCAATATAGGTACTTACGTCTCCTGAAGCAAGGGGCGCCACCTGTTTAATAATCGTACCGATAATCAGTGTTGCAAATAACCCCATAGCCATCCCGCTCAGTCCATCAATAAATACTCTCTCCAGCCATTTCACTAGCTTTGTCATATTCTGTTCCTCCCTCTTATAAGGCAACCAAATACCCTTTTTCCTGTAGTTCCTGTTCAATCTCATCTAATATAGACTCGGATTCCGCCACCACCGTATGAAGATGGACTCCATCCGTCAACTGCTTTAGTGGCATGCTCTTACGTCCTGCTACTTTCTGTACAAATTCATCTGCCTCTGCTCTTGTCTCAATGATTAAATCCGTCTGAATCTGCCCATAGATGTCGTGCATCACGATGACATCTAGTACCTTTCCGCCTCGATCTACAATCGTATATAACTCATCCTCAATCTGCTCCGTCGTATGCTTTACCAGGAAGCAACGCTTTGCAGTTTGTTCCTCTGCTATGTAAAGCATATATCCTCTCGTTGTGGAAATAATATTTTTATTAGTTGCACGAAGTAACGCAATATCTTGGACAACTACCTGTCTGCTTACTCCTAATTGTCTTGCAAGCTCCGCGCCAGACAAGGCATCCATAGCTTCCGTTAATAACTCTACGATTTTTTCTCTTCTTTCTCTGCCACTCATACTACAATTCCTTTCTTTCTCTAACAATGATAACAACAGTCTAAATAGTTGTCCATACTATATTTTCGTGCTATAATCGTGTTACTGTTAATAAACTGGAAATGATTGAGAGGACTTTTTATGTTTCGCTTATGGGCAAAAATATTTAAAGATAATAGAATGTTACGAGATATGGTCGCAGAAAATGATGACCCTTCCTTAAATAGAACAAGAAAAATTTATCAGGCAATCGATGAAATCTGCTATGAGTTCGATCTTTCCCAGCCAGTCTGGTTACAAGCTACCATTGACGATTTCAAACGCCATGATAAGACCAGGTTCACACAAGACAACTTTATGGAATCGATCGAATTTGATTATTTAGAAATTCAAGTCATTGAAGAAGATTAATCATTCTCAGGAGGAATAGGTATGAATTCAAAGGCTTTTACAATTTCACCAATTACCGATGAAATCAAACAACGAATCATGAACTGCTCGTACAAGGAAAATCCAGACATCTCTCTAGCAGAGCTTTCCTATGTCACAGTAGAGCATATGAACTTTGATGGGGAACGCTGCCTTGGAGAATTAATCGTAAACTCCCGCATCGCTTGCGATGTCGTGGAACTTTTTAAAGAACTTCTTGCGATTGAATATCCGATTGAAAAGATGGTTCTGATCGATGAATACGGTGCAGATGACCTGTTATCCATGGCAGATAATAATTCTTCTGCCTTTAACTACCGCTATATCGACAGCACGACCATCCTATCGAACCATAGCCTGGGGTTGGCAATCGATATCAATCCGCTTTATAATCCATATATCAAGACCGTGAATGGGAAGAAACGTATCCTTCCAGAAGAAGGGGCAGCATACGAAGACCGCTCCCTTTGCAACCCCTACTACATCAGAAAAGGCGATTGTATCTACAACCTTTTCTTAAAATATGGATTTACTTGGGGTGGCGATTGGACGGACAGCAAAGATTATCAGCATTTTGAACATGTTTAGGTTTCCAAACGTCAAAAAACCAGAAGCAACCGCTTCTGGTTTTTTTTCTGTGCTAAAGATTAAAGTCTTTTTAATAACTCTTCTCTTTCTTTTTCAAATCCTGGTTTGCCAAGTAAAGCAAACATGTTTCTCTTGTAGCTTTCTACACCTGGTTGGTTGAATGGGTTAACACCTAAGATGTAACCACTTACACCTACTGCAAATTCGAAGAAGTAGAATAATTGTCCTAAAGAGTAAGCATCTTGAGCTGGGATTTTCACTAAGAAGTTAGGAACATCGCCATCTGTATGAGCAAGAAGCGTACCTTTCATAGCACATTTATTTACAAAATCAACAGTTTTTCCAGCTAAGTAGTTTAATCCGTCAAGATCAACTTCTTCTGCTTCAATTGTTAAGTCGCATGTTGGTTGTTCTAATTCAAGAACTGTTTCGAACATTGTTCTTTGTCCTTCTTGGATGAACTGACCCATGGAGTGTAAATCTGTTGTTAAATCTACAGCAGCTGGGAAGATACCTTTGTTATCTTTTCCTTCACTTTCGCCGAATAATTGTTTCCACCATTCGTTTGTGTAGTGTAAGGATGGTTCATAGTTGCAAAGGATTTCAATGCTCTTATTCTTTCTTAATAAGATATTACGAGCTGTTGCATATAATACTGCATCATTTTCTTCGTATTTGTCATTGATACAACGTTCTCTCATCGCTGCAGCACCTTCCATTAATGCCTTAATGTCTGCGCCACTTGCTGCGATTGGTAATAAACCTACTGCTGTTAATACGGAGAATCTTCCACCTACATCGTCAGGTACAACGAATGTTTCATAGCCCTCTGCATCGGCTAAGTTCTTTAATGCACCCTTCGCTTTATCTGTAGTTGCATAGATTCTTTTCGCTGCTTCTTCTTTTCCGTATTTTTCTTCTAAGTGTTTCTTGAATACACGGAAAGCGATTGCAGGTTCAGTTGTAGTTCCTGATTTACTAATTACATTAACAGAATAGTCTCTATCTCCAATAACATCTAATAAATGTTTGATATAAGTACTGCTAATACTGTTTCCTACATAATAAATCTCTGGACTTTTTCTAATTTCCTTGGAAACGTTATTATGGAAGCTATGTCCTAAGAAATCAATCGCTGCTCTAGCTCCTAAATAGGAACCACCAATTCCAATGACAATAAGTACTTCAGAATCGCCTTGAATCTTAGTAGCTGCTTTTTGAATTCTTTCAAATTCTTCTTTGTCATAATTAATAGGAAGATCAATCCAACCCAAAAAGTCATTTCCTGCACCAGACTTGTTTAATAATGTAGCCTTAGCACCTTCTGCAATATCTTTCATCATTGCAAGTTCGTTTTCTGTAACAAAATCTTTTGCTGTAGAATAGTCAAATCTCACTTGTTTCATTTACTTGCACTCCTTTAGTTTTATTAAACTGTTATAATTTATTCTAACAAATAGAGTGCATATTATCAACAAAAAAACCGAATAACATATCCAAATATGATATATTTTAGGAATTTTATATAAATCTTTGTAATTTTATATAATTTCTTACAAATTCTTAGTTTTTTTGCTACGAGAGATACTCTTTCAAGATATCTTCAATCACTTTTGCCTCTTCTGGATTAATCTCAGGCTTTGATTCTTGTTTTTTCTCTACTGGCTTTGCGGAGTTTCTGCTATATGGCGAAATTTTCTGAACATTCGAGCTTGCTGCAATCTCATCCTTTGCCCGTCTCTCCCTATCAAACGCTCTTCCTTTTTCCTGTACTTCTTGGCTTTCTGCTGCCTTTTGCTTGCCATTCTGCTTATCAGCAGCAATGAGCTCTTTTAACTCCCGCTTCTTTTCTTCTCTTCGCTTCAACGCCTCGTCTTGTTCTTTTCTCTTTTCCTTTCCACGGGTTGTCTCAGCACGCTTTGCTACTACTGGCTGAACTCTAGGCTCTTTGTTTGCCTTCTGTGCTTGTGGTGCAGCCCCCATATAGCCTTTCTTATATTGCTCTACTAGTTCAGCGCTAAATTCGCCGCTTTCTAATCTTGCTTTTAAGAAATTCTCTAAATAGTCCTTAATATTCGTCCGCAATATAGCATGTTTCATCTTCATATTCATAAAATAATCCACAGCCAACAAAATTGCACTTCCCGCAATGCCCACACTCAATGTGAATAAAATCTCATCTTGTCCACATTTATAGAAAGAGCCAACAAGCGCGAAAATAGCGGCACTCAAGCCACATAAGATGTCAAATTCCCCACTCAGCATTTCCCATGTATATAACCTAAGACCACATATTCTATCTCTATACACATACTTATCCACAAAAGTATCCACATTATTCACACCCAGTTTTATCTTGTAACACGTCTCAAATTTCAGTCGGAGTACTCGCATCAACTTGTTCTTTGAGGTCCCCATTCGCTTTGATGCACGAATAAGAACATGGTATCTGATCGAGATCAAAAACTTCACTAACACTCCTGCAGCAAACATTCCTAATACGATGTAGGTAAAGATACGATTGGCAAACCACTCCTGGACCATAGAACCCCTCCCGTTGAAATTCCATTATTTTACTCCATTATATCGTAGGATATTTTCCTTGAAAAGAGGACCTGGACAAGAATCGATTGACAAGAATCCTTGAAAAGAAACTGCAAGTTTTAAGAAATCAAAAAATGCGTATAAATCTACAGAAAAACTTGTAGACCATACGCATTTTGTGTATATCGATTCTTTTGACAGACTATGCTAACTTTCTTAACATTCCAGTTACAAGAGCCACTGCATTTTCCGCTGCTTTCTTTTCAAATTGTGGATAATCTTCACATGCCGTGTTATCTGCTTTATCAGAGATTGCACGGATGATTACGAAACGCACATCGTTTAAGTATGCTACTTGGGCGATTGCAGCACCTTCCATTTCTGCACAGTATCCAGCAAAGGAGTCTTTCAGGTACGTTTTCTTTTCAATGCCAGAAATGAATTGGTCCCCTGTTACGATACGTCCTACGTGAGTACGGATGGAAGAGTCAACTTCCTTGCAGACTTCTTGTGCTAATGCTACTAATTCTTCATCTGCTACGAAATCAGAACAGCTCATTTGTGGAATTACGCCAAGGTCATAACCGAATCCTGTCGCATCCATATCGTGGTGAAGCACGTCTTTAGAGATTACTAAATCACCGATTTCGATTTCATCATGGATTCCGCCAGCGATTCCGCTGTTGATGATTACATCTACTAGGACTTGCGCGCATACGGCAGCGTTTACTTTGCCGATCCCGCTTCGTACTACGACAACGTCTTTTCCTTCTAACGTACCTTCACAAAATTCCATAGAAGCCTTGCTTACTTTATTTGTGATGTCCATTCTTTCTTTTAATGTGGTAACTTCGATTTCCATCGCACCAATAATACCGATTTTCATCTATTCATATCCTCATTTCTATAACAATTTCGTGCATTCATTTTTAAGTATGAGTCACTTTGCGAATATCATACCATATGTGACGCAATAAGGCAAAACTATTCCTTTCTGGCATTGCCAAACATATTTTACTGGTATAAAATGAAGGACAGATAACAAATGATAGAAAGGATAAACATACATGATCTATAAAACAAATGGCATTTGTTCTAAATCCATAGAATTCGAAGTAGATAATAACATCATCACTTCCATCCATTTCACAGGAGGTTGCGACGGAAACCTAAAAGGGATTGCACAACTAGTTGTGGGAATGGATATCGACCACGTAATCGAACGTTTATCCGGCGTTAATTGCGGGCATAAGAGCACGTCTTGTCCTGACCAGCTTGCATGTGCCCTTATGGAATACAAGAAAAACCATCAGTAACTAACCAGATAGAAAGGAAGTTAATAATGAAACGTATCGTATTAACAGGCGGTGGAACGGCTGGACATGTCACTCCAAATATCGCCCTTTTACCAGAACTTAAGAAAAGAGGATACGAAGTATACTATATCGGTTCCGTAAACGGAATGGAAAAGAAATTGATCGAGGACTGCAATATTCCTTATTACGGCATCTCTTCCGGAAAATTAAGAAGATACTTCGATCTAAAGAATTTTACCGATCCATTCAAAGTAATCAAAGGGTATTTTGATGCACACAAAATCTTAAAGGAATTAAAACCTGACGTAGTCTTCTCCAAAGGTGGATTCGTTACGGTTCCTGTCGTTCTAGCCGCAAATCGCAGAAAGATCCCTGCAATCATCCATGAATCCGATATGACTCCTGGCCTTGCAAACCGTATCTGTATTCCTAAGGCAACAAAAGTATGCGCAAACTTCAGCGAGACCGTAGACCAACTTCCAAAAGACAAAGCCGTATTAACAGGAACTCCGATCCGTGCCGAGCTTTTCAAAGGAAGTAAAGAAAAAGGAATCGCATTTACTGGCCTAACAAATGGCAAGCCAATCCTTATGATCATCGGTGGCAGCCTTGGTGCCGTGGCAGTTAACAATGCCGTTCGCGCCATCCTTCCAACGCTTCTTAAGGACTTCCAAGTCATCCACCTTTGCGGACGCGGCAAGTTAGATACTAGCCTAGAAGGTACCAAAGGCTATGTACAATACGAATACATCAACGAAGAATTAGCAGACTTATTCGCTGCTTCTGACCTATTAATCTCAAGAGCTGGCGCTAATGCAATCTGCGAAATCCTAGCACTTAGAAAACCAAACATCTTAATCCCGCTTTCTGCAGCACAAAGCCGTGGTGACCAGATTTTAAATGCCAACTCCTTTAAGAAACAAGGATACAGCTATGTATTAGAAGAAGAAAACATCACCAACGAAAGCCTTCTATCCGCAATCAACGAAGTATACGGTAACCGCAATACTTACGTAAAAGCAATGAGCGAAAGCAAGCTAAACGACTCCATCAAGACAATTCTTGATTTATGCGAAGAAGCTGCGGCAGACGCAAAGAAGAAATAGTTTACTATGCAAAAAAATCTCCCGGTAGAGGAATCTAACGGGAGATTTTTTGTTATTTTTTTGTTACTGAATTTTTGCTGCAATTGCGCTTGCAACAGCTGCAAAGTCGTATGCCTCTTGAGGAGTCCAGTGCATTTGGATTCCATCTCCTTTATAACGTGGGATTAAGTGCATATGCACATGGAATACAGTTTGTCCCGCTGCTTCTCCATTATTTTGAAGCACGTTGATGCCTTCGCATCCAAGTTCTTCTTTCATCGCAGTCGCTACTTTCTTTGCTACTGCAAAGATTTTTCCTGCTGTTTCTTCGCTTAATTCAAAGATATTTGCCGCATGTTCCTTTGGAAGGATGATGCAGTGGCCTTTTGCGGCTGGGCTGATATCCATGATGACACGAAACTCCCCATCTTCATATACTGTAGAAGATGGGATTTCTCCTGCAGCAATTTTACAAAAAATACAGTTGTTATCCATTATTCTATTACCTCCATGATGAACTACCTATTTCTAACAGTATACCATACTGTCTCGTTCTATGCATTTCATCTTCTCTTTGTTTTCCATTTGTAGTAAAATATGTGATAAGTTAGAACTTTTCAACAAGAAAGGAGCAAAACTATGTACCATAATAACACCGACGAAAAACTCCAACAGCTTTGCGAGACAAATCAGGAGCTAAACAAGCTCATCAAAGAGTATGAGGAAGAAAACAAATTCCTATTGTCTCAGATTACCCATGAAATTCGAAATCCGCTTACATTGATTTACAGCACCTTGCAGCTGATCGAACATAAGAATCCTGATGTTGCCCAGATTACATATTGGTCCAACTTAAAAGATGATATGAAAGACGTCTTTTCCTTACTCGACCAGCTAAGCGAATACAACCATTGCGATACGCTATCCATTGCCAATGTTGATTTAGAAGCCATGCTAAAGGACTTATCTGTAAGCTTTCAACCATATATGACGGATAAGGAGGCTTCACTGAAGCTTTCTGTTGCACCAGACTGCAAGCCCGTCCTTTGTACTTATCCATGCGACAAGACTAAGATGAAGCAAGTCTTTGTAAACCTGTTAAAGAACGCCGTAGAGGCGGTAGACCAATGCGGAACCATTGAGATTGCATGTAGCATGGCATCTGCTTCCTCCCTTACAATCTCCGTCTCCAATACAGGTACTACCATCAGTGACGAAGAGCTAGAGCGCATCTTCCTTCCTTTCGTTACGACAAAATCTACCGGCTCAGGCCTTGGGCTCCCTACGGTGAAGCGAATCCTGCTCTCTCATAATGCCAGCATCGATGTCGTTTCTTCCGAAAATAAAACAGCCTTCCGAATCTCCCTTCCCATATAGGAATACAAATTCAGAAGGCTCATATCCCTGCTAATCAGAGCGTAACCGCTTTTGTTTAGCAGGAAAATGGAAATGCGGTTGGTTCCTGTTCAAAGGAAACCGCTTTTTTTGTTTTTGGATGGGTAAAGCTAAGGAAATACGAATATAAGGCAATCTTAAAGAACCCTCGTTTCTTCTTAAAGTTGTCATTATATTTGGTATCTCCCCAGATTCCGCCAAAATGTTCTCCTAATTGAACGCGAATCTGATGATGTCTTCCTGTTAGAAGCTGCACGTCTAATACCGTACACGTTTCTCCCTCAATCACCACATGTCGTACTGGAGTATATAAAAGAACTGCCTCTTTGGCATCTTTCGTCCCTTGCTTTACTACTTTGGACGTATTCGTCTTTGGATCTTGTAACAGGTAATCTTCTACCCTTACCGCTTCCTCAGTAAGCGGAAGCATTCCTTGCACGATCGCATAATAACGCTTGTTTGTCTCATGGTCTCTGATCTGTCTGCTAAGGTCTGCGGCCGCATTCTTATTCTTTGCAAACACCATCACGCCGCCTACTGGTCGGTCAAGGCGGTGCACGCCTGCGATATACGGATTGGCCATACCCTCTTTTTCATACAGATACGTCTTTAGTTTGCTGATCATATCCACTGCCATCGATCTGTCCCCTTGGGATGGCACGCCTGCTGGCTTTTCACATACAATCAGTTCTTTATCTTCATAAATGATATTTAGGCTCATGTTCTCTCCTGGCTCTATACTTTAAAACGATATCCTACGCCCCAGATTGTCTCGATATACTGAGGTTTGGATGTGTCTTTCTCAATCTTTTCACGGATTTTCTTGATATGCACCGTTACCGTTGCAATGTCTCCGATACTGTCCATATCCCAAATCTCCTTAAATAATTCTTCCTTCGTAAATACATGGTTCGGGTTTTCTGCAAGGAAGGTAAGCAAATCAAATTCTTTTGTCGTAAAAATACGTTCTTCGTTGTTTAAGTAGACGCGTCTCGCTGTCTTATCGATTTTGATTCCGCGAATCTCAATCATCATATTTTCCTTCACGCCAGTTCCCACAAGGCGTTCATATCTTGCAAGATGTGCCTTTACCCTGGCTACTAATTCGCTTGGGCTGAATGGCTTCGTCATATAGTCATCTGCTCCAAGGCCAAGTCCTCTGATCTTATCGATATCGTCTTTCTTTGCAGATACCATGATGATCGGAATATTCTTGATTTCTCTGACTTTCTTACAGATTTCAAATCCATCCATTCCAGGAAGCATCAAATCTAATACGATTAGATCATAATCCTGGCACATCGCCATATTCGCACCAGTCTCGCCATCTAATACGATGTCCACGTCGAATCCGCTTAATTCTAAATAATCTTTTTCTAATTCTGCAATTGCCTTCTCATCCTCAATGATCAGTATCTTGCTCATTGCTTTCCATCTCCTTCTTTAGACATAGATAAATGATTGTCCCCATATTTTCCTTGCTTTTTGCCCAGATGTTACCATTATGTTCTTCAATGATCTTCTTCGCAATGGCTAGTCCAAGA
Organism: uncultured Anaerosporobacter sp.; assembly: GCA_945787925.1. GTDB lineage: Bacteria > Bacillota > Clostridia > Lachnospirales > Lachnospiraceae > KM106-2. The sequence continues at coordinate 12,052 of CALZJY010000019.1, forward strand.
CCTGTGCCACCGGTAGAGGAATTTCTTGAGGCATCGGTACGATAGAACCGGTCAAAGATATATGGTAAATCCTTTTCTGCAATCCCTTTTCCATTATCCTCGATTTCGATAATGACTTGTTGGGTCTCCTCATGAATACGGATATTGATGATTCCTCTTCGCTTATCCATATATTTTACTGCATTTCCAATAATATTATTAATCACTCTCTTGATTTGTTCTGGATCGATCACCACTTTCGTTTCGTGGCTTGCATAATTGAAATATCCAAGATCGATATTCTTTACTTCCAGATCAAGGCTAAGTTCTGAAATACAGTCCGTAAAATACTGGTCTAGGTTCACCGTTACAAAGTTATAAGGAATCGTATTGGTATCTAGCTTCGTATATAGTGATAGCTCATCTACTAACAGCGTCATGTCATTCGCTTTTGCGTAGATCGTCTTTAAATACTTTTCCCTCTTCTCCGGCGTATCTGCCACGCCATCTAGGATTCCTTCGGTATATCCCTTGATTGCCGTAAGTGGCGTCTTCAGGTCATGGGAAATGTTGCTGATTAATTCTTTTGACTCTTTCTCATATTGCAGCTTCGTTTCCAACAGCTCCTTCAAACGAAGACGCATTTCCTCAAAATCCTCGCATAACAGCCCGATTTCATCCTTCTTATTCGTCGTTACCGAATAATTCAAATCGCCTTCCTTCATTCGAAGCGTTGCGATTCGCAGCTTATTTAATGGATGGATCATGCATTGATACAGCCATCCTGTAATGATGACAGCCGTCAGACAGATGATTACGAAAAATGCGATGCAGATTTCAATCATAAAGTTCTTAACCTGTGGCACCATCGTATTCATATTCGTAATCAGATAAATCGTGCATTCATTTTCCTTTTCATAGAAATCCTGCTGCTTGATCAGATACGATTGCCTTCCACCAATATACAGCCCGCCATCTATGTTGGCATCCCTATCTCCAAACTGCGGCAAGCTGTTCTTTAAATATTCCACCTGGTCTTTGTCGCCTGCATAAACAATAGTATCATTTTTCTTTACCACTACAAAGGAATATTTTTCTTTCATCTCTGCATTTATTTGATCTAAGTAAGTTTTGTCGCATAATCTTTCAGGATCTTTCATCGCCAGTAGCTTGATTTCCCCATACACTTCTTTCGTCACTCCATTCAAAATATGAAGTGGATTTTGAATGACTTCGAAAGAATCAGACTCCACGTTATAGGAGCGCTCGATGGACTGTAGCTGGTAGCTAATAATGATTGCCCCAACACTCGTAATCAGACTAATTGGCAGTATAATTACAATTAAAAATGCGACAAACAGCTTTGCCCGCATTCTCATATTTCTCCCTCTATTCCTCATAATTTTTCTCTTTTCTCCTATTTGCTATTATAGCATAGCACCTAGTAATTTACACGTTAAGAAACCTTAAAGTCTCTAAAGTTTTGATGAATTTGGTATTTTTCCTCTTGACGAATCATATAAAACAGTATATTCTTTTATGTGTTACACAACTAAAAAGAATGAAGAAGATATCTTATTTGGAGTGGTGGAGAGTAAAGGCTCTGTGAAACCACGGCAACCCCAACTATGGAAGGTGCCAATCTGAGCGAGCAATCGAACAATAAGATGATTTGATAGAATACTCAAGTCCATCTTATGATGGGCTTCTTTTTTTATCTATATATCATTAATTAACATAAACTTAAGATAAAATCGTTCACCAAATAGAAACATATCGACCCAAGGAGGATTATATGGAAAAATATTTATTTACATCTGAATCAGTAACGGAAGGGCATCCCGACAAAATCTGCGACCAAATTTCTGATGCCGTACTAGACGCAATCATGGCACAAGATCCAATGAGCCGTGTTGCTTGTGAGACAGCAATCACTACTGGTTTAGTGTTAGTAATGGGTGAAGTTACCACAAAAGCACAAATTGACATTCAAAAGATCGTACGTGATACAATCACAGAAATCGGATATGATCATTCTGACAAAGGCTTTGATGCAAACACTTGCGGCGTAATTGTAGCTCTTGACAAACAATCTGCTGACATCGCTATGGGCGTTGATAAAGCACTAGAAGCTAGAACGGCATTAACAGACGATCAAATCGAAGCGATCGGTGCTGGTGACCAAGGTATGATGTTTGGTTTTGCGAGTAACGAAACTGCAGAACTTATGCCTTATCCAATCTCTTTAGCTCACAAATTAACTAAGAGATTATCCGAAGTAAGAAAGAACGGTACTCTTCCTTACCTTCGTCCAGATGGAAAGGCCCAAGTAACTGTAGAATATGATGAAAATGGTACTCCAATCCATCTAAACGCAGTTGTACTTTCTACACAACATAGTGAAGAAATCACTCAAGAACAAATCCATGAAGACATCAAAAAACATGTATTTGCAGAAGTGCTTCCAGCTCATTTAGTAGATGAAAATACAAAATTCTTTATCAACCCAACTGGCCGTTTCGTAATCGG
>CALZJY010000020.1 GCA_945787925.1 uncultured Anaerosporobacter sp.
CAAATTTTCTTAGTATTCTGAATTATTTTCGTATATAATAGGAGGGTAGTGTTGTCAAAATAGTAAGAAAGACAGCATGAAAGGCAATTTAGAAGGGAATATAGCGATGTCAAAAGAGATGAAAAATACTCTAATCATGCAAGGGAGCATATTAGCGTTTGCGGGAATCATAACGAAGATCATAGGATTCGCGTATCGGATCCCTATGGCGAACTTACTAGGTGAGACAGGCAATGGGATTTACTCGGTCGCATTCGGTATCTATAATATTGCGCTCACACTCTCTTCCTATAGCTTACCGTTAGCCGTATCTAAGTTAGTTGCATATCGGCTAGCGAAGAAGGAATATAGAAATGCGTATCATGTATTTATAAATGCACTGGCATTCGCGCTGCTTGCAGGAACGACTGCGGCGGTCGTATTGTTTGCAGGTGCAGGATATTTAGAAAGGCTTTACGAAACACCAGGGCTCGCCCATCCACTTAGGGTGCTGGCACCGACGACGTTCATCGTCGCATTGCTCGGCGTGTTTCGAGGATATTTTCAAGGCAACAGCAACATGGTGCCAACCGCCATTTCTCAAGTCATAGAACAGATCGTAAATGCGGTGGTCAGCGTTGTTGCGACCTATCAGTTTATCAAGGTATATCAGGGGGCAAAAGATGTAGCAGCCTATGGAGCAGCAGGTGGGACATTCGGGACATTAGGCGGAGCATTAGCAGCCCTCTTTTTTGTTGGGTATCTTTTCTATGCACAGCATAAGTCCATGAAGCAGCAGGTGAACATGGACCATAGCGTGGCAGAGAGTACAGGCCATATTTATAAGGTGTTGCTTTTTACCATCCTTCCAGTCATCTTAAGCCAGACGATCTATCAAATCGGATATACCATTGATGATTTGATTTTCGGAAAAGTAATGACGGCAAATGGAGTAAGCAAAGATGCAGTAACTTCGTTGCGTGGCGTATTCAATACCCAGTACTCCCAGTTAGTCAACTTGCCAGTCGCCATTGCTACCGCAATGGCAGCATCTACGATTCCAAGCATCGTAAGGTCGTTCTGTCAAAATGAAAAGGAAGAAGTGCATAACAAGGTAGATGGCGTCATCAAGCTGAACATGGTCATTGCCATTCCTTGTGCAGTAGGGCTTGCGGTATTAGCAAGGCCAATCGTGACCATTCTATTTCCAAGCCTGGTTACGTATCGTGCGGTTGCATGCAGGCTGTTAGTGTTTGGCTCATCGGCAGTCGTATTCTATGCAATGTCCACGATTACGACTGCGGTACTTCAAGGAAGTAATCGAATGGGACGTCCGGTGATTCACTGTACCATTTCCCTGCTCCTCCATATCGCCATCGTGTATGGACTGTTAAAATGGACGGGGCTTGGAGTATATGCATTGATTATTGGAAACATCACGTTTCCACTCCTTGTCTGCATACTAAACATGAGAGAAGTAGCGAAAGTACTTTCGTACCAATGGAAGTTGCGCCAGATGCTTTGGAAACCGTTTGTGGCATCCCTTGTGATGGGGTGCGCAGCCTTTGTGACGTATCAGGGAATCTACCTTCTCACAGGAAAGATGCTGCCAGCATTTTGTGCAGCCATGGTCGTTGCAATGCTTGTGTATGCAAAGATGCTTATGCTAGCGTCTTGCTTCACGGACGAAGAACTAAAAGAGATTCCATTTGGAGACAAAATAGATAAGATTAGAAAACGATAGGAGAAGGGAGGAACGGTCTATGGCAGGAAAATCAAGTTGTGAATACTGTAGCAATTATGTATTTGACGAAGAAGAAGAGTGTTATGAATGCGTGATCGTTATGGATGAAGACGATTACGGTCGATTAATGCAGGGACACTATAGGGGATGTCCATATTTTAGTATGAATGACGAATATAAGATTGTGCGTCATCAAATGTAGCAGGAGGGAAACATGGAACTTACCACACAATATGCAGGCTTAGTAGAGCGTATCGAAAAGAAGCAGGCATCGGAACAGGAAATCGAGCAGTTTCTAAGCAAGGCGGAACAGGAATTTCAAAAGGAGCAGCAAAAACTCCTTTCCTTCAACCATCCATTAGAAGCGTATTATTATGAGTATTATGTAAGCCGGGAAGCCTTCAAGGAAGTGCCAGTCAATATGGGAATGTTATACCGTACGTTAGCTGGCATGCAGTTAGAAGGCCGCAAGATGCGAAAGGCAGAGACTTCTTATAACTTGGCATACCGTTGGAATCCGACGGATTTAGATACAATGTATGCATTGATTGAGTTAAATAAGAAGGATGAAGACTTAGACCGTGTCTATTCCTTGACGGAAAAATGTTATCCGTTCTGTTGTACGAGGGCAGATCTTGCGCATTACTATCGCAACCTTGGGTTTTATTATCTAGAGAGCTATGAGCCTATGACAGCGGTAGCGTTGTATGAATACAGTAACTTATTCTATCCGACAAAACAGGCAGAGAATGAGCTTGCATACTTAAAGAAAGCCATGGGAGAAAAGTATGAGGCGTTAGATGTAGAAAAGATGCAGCAAATCCTTGCTGAAAATGAGATTCCACTTCAGGCCGCAAGGGAAACGGTAGGAATCGCATACCAAGTCGGAGTGGCGGCATTACAAGAAGGACAGGAAGGCCTTGGGGTCGACTGCCTGATGATGGTATACGACGTGACACGAGATGAAGAAGTAAAGGCGTTATTACAAAATAGTAAAGTTTTATAAGGGAGAACCGATAAGTATTATAGAGAAATAATCACTTAGACGAGATAGATGGAGACAAGACGATGAATGTAAAAGCAGTTACAATGAAAACGAGCGTTACAAAGAACAGTACGGCAAAAAGTAGCAGCACAGGCAGTTCCTTTCGCTCCTATTTGGGAGAGTCCAAAGAGTTGGATGGATACTTCCAAAAGGCAGCAAAGAAATATGGCGTGGATGTAAATTTGTTAAAAGCGATTGCAAAAGCAGAGTCCAACTTTAATCCAAACTGCACGTCTCATTGTGGAGCAATGGGAATCATGCAGCTGATGCCAGAAACGGCAAAGGAACTTGGAGTAAAGGATGCCTATGATCCAGAACAAAACATCATGGGCGGAGCAAAAGAGATTTCGCAGCTGCTAAAGAGATACAATGGAGACCTTACGCTGGCATTGGCGGGGTATAATGCAGGACCTGGGAATGTAAGAAAGTATGGAGGCGTGCCACCATTCAAGGAAACGCAGAATTATATCAAGAAGGTAAATAAGTATTTGAAGACGGGTGGAAAGGAGGACGTGAAAGTAGTCACATATCAGACAAAGCGTCCAAACATCACGATGGCTTCGGGGACAGCAAGCAATATCCAGCCATCAAAGCCGGAAGCGACTGAGAAAAACAAGACCGTGATTCCATCCGGATTACAGCTTCGCCGCATGGCAGAAGAAAAACAGCAGGCAGCCGCAAGAACGAACATGGGCACATCGTCGATCCTTGGCCAAGTAGGAAGAGGCAGCGGGGACCAAGTGACTAGCATGCTTCGAAAGCTAGAGGCAGCAGGCGAAGTAGAAGATACGAACGATACGTTCGGCTATGAATCCTATCTGAAGTTCGTAGACATGTTCTATATCAATGAAGAGGAAAAAGAGAAGGCAAGGCAGCAGCAGGAACAGAAGTCGGATGCGGAAATTGCAAGGATCCAAATGACGGCTGCCATGTCAGGAATGGTTCGCAGCTTATAACAGAAAAAATTCAAAAAAGTTATTCTGTGGATATAAAGTTCTAATTGATGCTGTCGATATAAATTATGTACAAAAGATAAATAATACAAAAGATAAATAATACAAAAGATAAATAATACAAAAGATAAAAGGGCCAGAATTCCAATGGAGTTCTGGCCTTTAGCTATCCATTGGGAGAATGCAGAAAACAAGACATAAAATATCGAAAACGAATATAATACAGTATAGAGGTATGTAAGGAGCCAGCCATAGTTGTATGGCTGGCATAGATAAGGATTAGATCCATCCTCCATCAAACTGGATGACTTGTCCAGTCAGGTAGGAGTTTGCCTCGCTAAGCTGGTGGACAAACTCTCCTACATCGGCTGGAGTTCCAAGTCGGTCGGCTGGAATTTCATCGATTAACATCTGTATGTCCTCTTCGGAGAAGCATTTGTTCATATCGGTATCGATGGCGCCGCAGGCAATGGCATTTACCTGGATGTTGCTTGGAGCAAGTTCTTTTGCAAGCGCCTTCGTCATGGCATTTAGCCCGCCTTTCGTTGCAGAGTAGGCAACCTCCATCGAAGCACCTGCCACGCCCCATACGGAAGAGATGTTGATGATCTTTCCAGCGTGGTTGCGGATCATGGAAGCGCTGGCAAGCTTGCTGCAGTAAAAGGCACTGCTTAGGTTGGTGCTTACGATTTGGTTCCATTGCTCAAACGTAAGGTCAGAAATCAGTCCGACATAGGAGATTCCTGCATTATTTACAAGGATGTCTACGCCGCCAAAGGTCTTTTCTACCTGGTCAAAGAGGTCCATCACGCAGTCAGGATTCCCAAGGTCTCCGGCAAAGGTAAGGCAAGCGATGCCTTGTTCCTTGGCAGAATCCTTTAGTTCCTCTAAAAGATGGACGTTTTTATGGCACGTAAGGACGAGGTTGTAGTCTGGCGTCATAAAACGATTTGCGATGCCGCGCCCAATACCTCTAGATGCGCCTGTGATTAGGATGGTTTTCTTTTTCGTATTCATATCAAACAATCTCCTGTGTGTTTCTTAACTATAGAATTGACATATAGGGAAATTATAATCATTTTGAATACCATTTACAATTGTGTAAATAACATATCCTGAGGGGTTACCTTGTAAAGAGCAGTAGATTTTGATATACTAAACAACGGAGGAATATACAATGCAAGGACAAAAAATTGTTAGAAAAACCGTAAGTATACTATTCAAAGTAGTGTTATATCTTTGCTTATTTTTTGTGGTAGGATATATCAGCTATCGTGTGACGTTGCTAGTGAATGGTGGAAAGAATTCGGGTTCCCTACATCAGAACTCGACAGAAAGTGGCATTGTGGCAGCAAGGACGGATACCGTTGCCCTGAATGCGATATTTGGGGTAGATGAGAATACAGCACAAGTAGAAAGCATCGTGCTGGAAGTGTTTAATACGAATACGAAAAACATAGACTTGATTACTGTGCCAGCATCCACAAAGGTAACGATGAGCCAGGAGCTATATGCGAAGATGGCGAAGGCCAATCCAAACATTCCACAGATCATTACCTTATCAGACATTGGAAAGTATTTCGAGCAAGAGGTTGCGTATGAGTATGCAACGCTCGTATTAAATGAATTTTTAAATACGGATATCAGTTTTTATTCCGCGTTACTAAAGAAGAATTTTGATCAGTATTTTGTAGAGTCATCCGACATGTACACATTTCGAAACGATGTAGTTGCACAGTTGAAGTCATATACCGAATCTAGCCAGTATTTAGAGGCAATGATTAAGTATTATGAGCAAGTACAGTCAAATCTAAAACTAGCGCAGAGAAAGACTTACATTCCGAATTATTTAAATGCAAATTATGATTATATCCATACGTACCTTGTAAAAGAAGAGTATACGGATGGAGGATATAAGCTTAGTAGCGAGCAACAGAACTTGCTACAGTCTATTATGTCTTATGAAGATACGTATACGAGTGACAAGGACGTGATGTCTGAAACATTAGGACAAGGGTCCAAAGAAGCAAGTATCCAGATCTTAAACGGAACGAACGTTTCCGGATTAGCAGCAAAATATAAGACAAGGTTAGAAGAGGCTGGCTATACGATAGGATCCATCGGTAATTATACGGGGGAAAGCTTGGAATCAACGAAAATCCTTGTAAAAGAGGACGGGCTTGGAATGGATTTAGAGAACTATTTTACAAGTCCTGTAATAGAGACAGAAACGATTGAAGGTGGATATGATATCCTTATCATACTTGGAAATAAGGATGCGTAATCACTGACCTGCTTTGTAACAGGAAAGAGGATGAGCATATGCATAGACAAACCGATATTATGGGAGTAAAGGTCGACCTTGTTTCAGAAGACTATTTACTCCATATAACGAATGTATACTTAAGCAATAGCAAGTTGAACATGTATTTCTTACTTACAACGGAGCTTTGTTTAAAGGCGCAGGAAGACGAGGCATACAGACAGTATATCGAGGATGCAGATTTAGTGCTTCCTAGTGAGAAGCATATTGTGGACATGCAAGGAGAGTTAGCAGAGGATAAGAATGTAGTACTGAGCTATAACTCTCTAGTCACAATGGCGAAACGATTGAGAGAAGAGAAGGTTATTTATTTATTATGTCAGGATGAGGATGAGGTGCGTCGTGTGACGGAGTTCTGCAGGCGCACGATTCCGAAGTTCAGCATCCGAGGAACTTATTGTTACGATGACCATTTAGGAGATGAGCAAATCGTAAATGCGATCAATGGAGTTGCTCCTGACATCTTGATCAGTACGCTCCCTAGTCCATTACAAGAACAATGGATCATGGAGAACCGTACACAGGTAAATGCAAAACTATTTATAGGTATGGGTGGTGTATTGGACGCAATGATATTTGAGCGGAAAGAGCCCCCTGTAATTGTAAAGAGACTTCATCTTGAAGGCCTATACGAAAAATTCAGAAACCGCAAAAAAGACAGGGCCTTACGTGCAAGGATATTTCGCAAGAGAGTTGCGCAATATAACAATCAAAAAGGTGAAGAGAATAATGGAATTACTAAATAAGAAAAATCCTTTTGCCAAGTATATCATGGTAACGCTAGGAACAGTGTTAATGGCAGTCGCAATCAATGGAATCTTTGAACCATTAGGATTAGTAACAGGAGGCGTTTCTGGACTTGCAATCATCGTAAAGTATTTTACGGGATTTGTTGTGAAAGGAGGCATTCCGCTATGGGTTACGAACACGTTAGTAAATATACCTCTAGTGATTGGTGCCTGGATCGTACTTGGTAGACGATATGTAATGAATACAATGTATGCCACTGTTACGTTTACAGTGGCATTGTCTATTGTACCGAGCATGCACATGCCGCTTGATGATATCATGCTTATGAGCATATTTGGTGCAGTGCTGATGGGAGTAGGCCTTGGCCTTGTGTTTGCGTACGGATGCAGCACGGGAGGAACAGACTTATTCGGTGCCATCATACAAAAGAAGTTTCCACATTACTCCGTAGCGCAGTTGTTACGCTACATTGACGGAACGATCGTAATCGTTGGTGCAGCCGTGTTTGGATTAAGCAAGGCACTTTATGCGATTATCATCGTATACGTGACGACAAAAGTCATGGACAATATTTTAGAAGGAACTGACTTTGCAAAGCTTGTTTATGTCATCTCTGATGAGCATATCAACATTGCAAATGAAATATTGCACAATATAGATCGAGGGGTAACTAGCATTCCTGTACAAGGAATGTACTCCAATACGAGCAGAAATATGTTACTTTGTGTGGTAAAGAACAAAGAAATTGTAGCGCTTGTTGATCTAGTTGCACAAATCGACCCGAGTGCCTTTGTGATTGTTAGTGATGCAAGGGAAGTGCGAGGGGAAGGATTTATTGAAATTAAACAGTAAATGAGCACGAATATAGGTTATATTTTCGAGAAATAAGCAGTTTTTCCTCCTTGGTATACAAAATAAACAAATCGCCAAAATTTAATTTGTGGATTTGGGACATGGTTTTAGAGAAACCATTGGTGTATAGTAAAACTATCAAATTTAGTACATGAGCTGTATGTAGTGCAGATAGAGAATAACATACAAATTTATTAAAAAAACAAGGGGGAACATATAATATGGCAAGCTTATCACTTAAAAATATTAACAAAACATATCCAAACGGTTTCGTAGCCGTTCATGATTTCAATCTTGAAATCGCAGACAAAGAATTCATCATCTTCGTAGGACCTTCAGGTTGTGGTAAATCTACAACACTTCGTATGATTGCAGGTCTTGAAGAAATCTCTTCCGGTGAATTATGGATCGGAGATAAATTAGTAAATGACGTAGAACCAAAAGATAGAGATATAGCAATGGTATTCCAAAACTACGCTTTATACCCACATATGTCTGTATTTGATAACATGGCATTCGGTCTTAAATTAAGAAAAGTGCCAAAAGATCAAATTGAAAAAGCTGTAAAAGAAGCAGCTAAAATCCTTGGTATCGAACACTTACTTGATCGTAAACCAAAGGCATTATCTGGTGGTCAAAGACAACGTGTTGCTATGGGACGTGCTATCGTACGTAATCCTAAAGTATTCCTTATGGATGAACCTTTATCAAACCTTGATGCAAAACTTCGTGTTCAAATGCGTATCGAAATCGCGAAATTACATCAAAGACTTGAAAGTACAATCATCTACGTAACACATGACCAAACAGAAGCTATGACACTTGGTACAAGAATCGTAGTTATGAAAGACGGTCTTATCCAACAAGTAGATTCTCCACAAAACTTATACGAAAAACCACAAAACTTATTCGTAGCAGGTTTCATGGGATCTCCTCAAATGAACTTCTTAGACGTTAAAGTTCAAAAAGAAGGAAACGGCGTTGCATTAGCATTCGGTTCTAACAAAATCAAAGTATCTGATAGTAAAGCGAAAAAATTAGTAGAAGGCGGATATGTAGGTAAGACAGTAGTTCTTGGTATTCGTCCAGAAGATGTAAAAGACGAAGAAGTATTCATCAACAACTCTCCAGAAAGCGTTTTAGATGTAACAGTTAAAGTATACGAATTACTTGGTGCTGAAGTATTATTATACTTAAGCCTTGAAGATGCTGAAATTACTGCACGTGTTAACCCACGTACAACTGCTAGACCAGGAGATGCAATCAAAGTAGCTCTTGATTTAACTAAGATTCATATTTTCGACAAAGAAACTGAACAAGTTATTTGCAACTAATTGGCAAATACTTTGAGCAAAAAAGCTGTGTGGCAGATTCCGCACAGCTTTTTCTTTGTTTACTTTTAACGAAAAAAATGTTACTATAAATCTATATGTTAAGAACTATTCAGTAAAAGCATTTTATACATATGGAGAGAAACTCACATGTGGTACATGATATATTTTGACATTATATAAGTTGTTAATAGGTGTTACAAGACGAATCGTCATAGGGCGATGGATACAAAAGGAGTGAATGTAATGATTTCAAATCAAATTCTGCAAAATACGATAGAAGGACTTAAGGGCATTACAAGAATTGATATTTGCGTCATGGATACGGAAGGCAAGACATTAGCATCAACGATTAATAATGCGGATGAATATGAAAACGCAGTGTTAACGTTTGTTGACTCTCCAGCAGATAGCCAAGTAGTACAAGGTTTCCAATTCTTTAAAGTATTTGACGAACATCAATTAGAATATGTAATCCTGATCAAGGGTGATAGCGACGATGTATATATGGTTGGTAAGATTGCTGCATTCCAGATTCAAAACCTACTTGTTGCATATAAAGAAAGATATGATAAAGACAATTTTATTAAGAATTTATTATTAGATAATTTATTATTGGTAGATATTTATAACCGTGCGAAGAAGTTACACATCGAAACAGATGTAAGACGTGTCGTATTCTTAATCGAAACAAAGAATGAAAAAGACGGAAACGCACTAGAGACAGTACGTGGTTTATTCTCTGGTAAAACAAAAGATTTCATTACCGCAGTAGATGAAAAGAACATCATCCTAGTAAAAGAGCTCAAAGCAAACGAGTCTTACGAGGACATGAACAAAACAGCAAAAGTAATCTTAGATATGTTAAATACGGAAGCCATGACCAATGCACATGTTGCATATGGTACGATTGTAAATGAAATCAAAGACGTATCTCGTTCTTATAAAGAAGCAAAAATGGCGCTTGATGTAGGTAAGATTTTCTACAGCAATCGTAACGTAGTAGCATATAGCAATCTTGGAATTGGTCGTCTGATCTATCAATTACCAATGCCATTATGTAAGATGTTTATCAAAGAAATCTTTGATGGCAAGTCTCCAGATGAATTTGATGAAGAGACATTAACTACAATCAATAAGTTCTTTGAAAACAGCTTAAACGTATCAGAAACTTCAAGACAGCTATACATTCACCGTAATACATTAGTATACCGTCTTGATAAGTTACAAAAAAGTACAAACTTAGACTTGCGTGTATTTGAAGATGCAATTACGTTCAAGATTGCACTTATGGTTGTGAAGTATATGAAATATATGGAGAGCCTAGAATACTAGGAGTAAAACGATTGAAGGGTGCTACATGATGAAATTAAAGGATGAACAAGTAGAGACGGTACACGAGACAGAACAAGATCGTATGCTCGAAGAAGGAAAGAGAGAGCCGATCATCATCCTGAAGGATGTGGCCAAAGAGTATAAGTCTGGAGTCCACGCATTAAAGAACATAAGCCTTCGCATTGACAAAGGCGAGTTCGTATTTATCGTTGGAACGAGTGGTTCTGGGAAGTCTACTTTAATGAAACTATTACTAAAAGAAATAGAGCCAACAACAGGTTCCATCTATGTGAATGGATTTTTTGTACATCGTATTCGAAGAAAACAGATTCCGAAGTTAAGGAGAACCATGGGAGTGGTATTCCAAAACTTCCGTCTATTAAAAGATCGAAGCGTTTATCAAAATATAGCGTTTGCGCAAAAAGCAATCGGAGTTCCTGCCGTCCGCATTAGGAAGCGTGTAGCAGAAGTATTGTCGATGGTATCCTTAATAGATAAGGTGCATGCGAAGCCAATGGAACTTTCCGGTGGCGAGCAGCAGAGGGTGGCGATTGCGAGAGCATTAGTAAACCAACCGATGTTGTTATTGGCGGATGAACCGACCGGAAACTTAGATCCGGCAAATTCATGGGAGATCATGGATTTATTAGAAGAAATCAATAAGATGGGGACGACGGTAGTAGTTGTAACTCATAATAGAGAAATTGTTGATGCCATGAAGAAACGTGTAATCACAATCGAAAAAGGCGAAATCATCAGTGACGAGCAAAGAGGAGGTTACACGCATGGGGAGTATTAATTTAGTCGGCCATGCCATCAAGCATGGAATCATCAACGTATTTAAGAATAGCCGATTTTCCATGGCATCCATAGGGACGATTGCAGCCTGTCTATATTTGTTTGGTGTGTTTTTCTTTATGCTGTTAAACTTACAGTTCAATGTAGACGAGGTACAGTCAAACGTGGGCTTTGCCGTGTATTTCAATGAAGGTAGTTCGGAAGAGACAATCAAGAGGATCGAGCAGCAGATTCGAGAGACGATTGATGTCTCTGATGTGACTTACACGTCTGCAGAGCAGGCATGGGAAGACTTTAAGGCGGAATTAAATGAGGACCTTGTAAAGACATTTGGGGACGACAATCCTTTAAAGGATTCTGCATCCCTCACGGTCATGCTAAGGGATGTTAGTGGGCAGGAAGCCGCAGCGAAAGCAATCGAAAAGATGGAAGGTGTTCGCAAGGTAAAACAGTCAAAGGAAATGGCAGAGGTATTTGGAAGCGTAAATAAGTTCGTTGGTGTGATTTCTGGTGCCATCATTTTATTGTTATTAGGAATCTCGGTATTCTTAATCAGTACGACGGTTTCTACGGGAATCACGGTTCGAAGAGAGGAAATCTCGATTATGAAATTAATCGGTGCTTCCGACTTCTTTATTCGAGGACCATTCATTTTTGAAGGGATCCTCCTAGGATTAGTAGGAGCAGGGATTCCACTTGGAATCTTATATTTTTGCTATGACTTTATGATTGAGTATATGAATAGACAGTTTTCGGCATTGTCATTAAAGTTCCTGACAATGGGAGAAATCTATGGCAAGCTAGTTCCGGTATCCTTGCTGATCGGGCTTGGAATCGGGTTATGCGGAAGTTATTTTACCGTGCGAAAACATTTAAGAAATTAATACAAACAATAAAAGAGAGACATTTGAGGAGCATGCTGTTCAAATGTTTTTCTTTTATGGCAAAATAAAGGGTAGATAGAGGAAAGAGGATACAAAGGTGAAAAGAATAGGCAAGCGTATTGGAATCGCAGCACTCATCGTAGCGATGGCCTGCAGTTTCTCGCTGGATAGTTATGCGACAAGCGTGGAAGAGGTAAAGAACAAGATTAACAGCCTTCAAAAGGAGAAGAATGCTATTCAGAAAGAGATCGAGGCACTTCAGAAGGAAACAGGGGACATTACGGTCTATATAGAGAAGCTAGATAAGAAGTTAGAGGATCTGGGAAATCGAATTGCTGATATGGAGACACAGGTTGCCAATACGAAGGAAGAGTTGTCGAAGAACCAGAAAGAACTCGGGGACGCGAAGGACGATCTTGTAAAACAGTATGACGTGATGAAAGCCCGCATACAATATATGTATGAAAATGGTTCCGATGATTACTATGCCTTATTATTAGAGGCAGAGTCAATCTCTCAATTATTAAATCGAGCAGAATATATTAATAAGATTTCAAAATATGACCAAAATCTATATGGGAACTATGAAGACACGGTAGCCTTGATTTCAAATAAGCAAAAGCAAATCGAAAATAACCTGGCTACTTTGAATACGCTGCAGCAAAAGTTAGAATCAGAACAGGAAGCAGTGAATACATTAATAAAGAATAAAACGACGCAATTACAGGAATATAATAAGAAAATTGCGGCTCAGAAATCCATTGCGAAGAAAAAGCAAGAAGAGATCAATGACCAGAACGAAGTCGTGGAACGTCTGTTAGAAGAGGCACGTAAAAAGGCCGAAGAGGAAGCGCGTAAGAAGGCAGAGGAAGAGAAGAAGAAGGCGGAGGCAGCAGCAAACAAGAAGCCAAGCCCCTCTTCGGAATCCAAGCCAGTTTCTAATAGTGCTTCGGGGTTACGTTGGCCGATTCATGGGTCCGGACGAATCACGTCTACGTTTGGACATCGTGAGAGTCCGACAGCAGGGGCAAGTTCTTATCATAAGGGAATCGACATTGGAATTCCGACAGGAACGCCAATCCTTGCATCTGGGAGTGGTACGGTAGTGACTGCAACGTATCATTATGCAGCAGGAAATTATGTAATGATCAGCCATGGAAATGGATTATATACCGTATATATGCACAATTCGTCATTAAAGGTATCGGTAGGAGACCGTGTAGAGAAGGGACAAGTGATTGCCCTTAGTGGATCTTCTGGCGTGTCCACAGGACCACATTTACACTTCGGGGTAAATAAGAATGGTACGTATGTAAATCCATTAAACTATGTAAGCCAGCCATAAGAAATGACCTGCTGACTGGCAGAAAGGATTAGGGTATGCTTGATAAATTAAAAAGGATTATGGAATATTTACGACTAGATGACGAGGACGACGGGGAAGTTGTAGATATCGAAACGAGGAGAAAACACGATAAGAGGCAATGGTTTCTAAATGGCCTCTGTGCAGGCGCTTTTCTTTCGTTCATACTGCTTGTTTCCTCTGAAAAGATTGCAGACTTATGGATGGCGAAAAAGGCGGATAACAATAACATCAATTACTATCAGGTATCAGAGAAGCTAAAGCTGTTAGAACAGTATGTGGATCAGGTATATCTAAATCCTAGAGATGCCGAAAAGATGGAAAATGGAATCTACAATGGCTTTATTGACGGACTAGGAGACAAGTATTCTTCTTACTATACACAAGAAGAATATAAAGATCTGATGGAGTCCACAGATGGGGAATATTGTGGTATTGGTGTCTATGTACATCAGGACAAGGAAACAAAGACGATTACCTTTGAGGAACCATTCAAGGATGGACCTGCAGCGAAAGCGGGAATGAAAAAGGGAGACGTGCTAGTAGCGATCAATCAAGAACCAGTAGAGGGAAAAGCGTTAACGGATATCGTCAAGATGTTAAAAGGCAAGAAGGGAACGAACGTACAAATCGACGTAAAACGAGGGAACGAGACGTTATCGTTATCGGTCACATTAGAGGAAGTAACCGTACAGACCGTACATCATAAGATGCTACAAGATGACATCGGATATCTTCAAGTCACGAAGTTTGACAAGGTAACCGTAGCACAGTTTAAAGAGGCCATCGACAAGCTTCAAAAACAGGGCATGAAGGGAATCATCATCGACCTTCGTGGAAACCCAGGCGGCCTCCTTACTTCTGTAACGGAAATGCTAGACCGTATCATCAAGGAAGGCACATTGGTGTCAACGAAAGATAAGAACGGAAAAGGCGAGACGTTTAAGGCAACCGATAAGGAATCGTTAGATCTTCCAATGGCAGTATTGATCAACGGCGGTTCCGCATCTGCTTCTGAGTTATTTGCAGGGGGGATTCAGGATTATGGAATCG
>CALZJY010000021.1 GCA_945787925.1 uncultured Anaerosporobacter sp.
TGCTGGTTACCCGCGACAGGACGGAAAGACCCCGTGGTTCCAAAAATCGTACAAAAAGAAGATCCGATGACATTTTACTGGCCATCTAGCCCATCTTCAGGGGGCAACTTCGACGTGCCAAATGATGAGAATCGTGGAGATGTCCATTATTGGGATGTTTGGCATGGAGGGAAGCCATTTACGGAGTATCGGAAGTTCAATTTCCGTTATGTATCCGAATTTGGATTCCAATCCTTCCCTTCTGTGAAAACGATTGAGAGCTTTACGGAAGAGGGAGACCGAAATATCTTTTCCCGTGTGATGGAGATGCATCAACGGAACCGTTCCGCAAATGGAAAGATCCTGATGTATCTGGCACAAACGTATCTCTATCCAAGTTCCTTTAAGCATCTTGTATATGCGTCTCAGATGCTTCAATTAGATGCCATCCGATATGGAGTAGAGCATTTTAGAAGAAATCGTGGACGCTGTATGGGGGCAATTGTATGGCAGTTGAACGACATATGGCCAACCGCATCTTGGTCAAGCATCGATTATTATGGAAGGCTTAAGGCACTTCATTATGGAGAAAAACGATTCTTCGCCCCAATTTTAATTTCCTGTGAGGAAAAAGGAGAATTAAGTGAACGAGACACCTGTATCGATCAGGTCCAACAATTTGAAACGTCAGCAAGATTATCGGTAGCCAATGAAACGATGGAGGAAATCCAAGGGACTGTAGAATGGGAATTGAGAAACAGCAATAGCGACATCATTAGGAATCAAAGACTTGTGGTTACGGTGCCTGCACTTTCTAGCGAGTGGTTGAAGAAAGTTGAGTTTCCGGAGTGCGATGTATTCCATGAGTATTTAAGTTATCGCTTTATCATGGATGAAGAAGTGAAGAGCGAGGGTACGTGTCTTTTTACCGCGGCAAAGCATTTTGCATTTGAAAATCCAAATCTTCGCTATGAGAGAAATGGAGAAACGTTGTTGATTTATTCGGATGCCTATGCCAAAGGTGTAGAGATTGACGCAACAGATGGAGACCTAGTATTAAGTGATAATTATTTCGACATGAATGCTGGATGTAAGAGGATTAAGATTTTAGAAGGAGATGCCAAAGAAATCACACTCCAAAGCGTATATGATATCGATAAATAGAAAGAAAACAGAGGCTGTCACACGTAAGAAAAACGATGTGACAGCCTCTGTTTTCTCGTTAATCGTATAGATTCAAGTGATCGAAGATTTGTTCTACCGTGAGTCCTTCATCAGGGAGCTCATTGAAATTAGTAAGATAAATCCAACCAGTCGTGTTATCTTTCTTTCCATGAAGTTCTACCCAATGGATATTATCGGTTTTTGTAAATTCCACTTCTTGCGGTTTTAGCACCGTCTTAGTACTTAACAGGTTTGGCTCTGTATAGAGCTCTATGTTTTGCGTGCTGCATGGAGCTAGACTAGATACGGTGATAAGTTCAACTGGTTTATAAAAGTCTTCCTGTAAAAAAGAGATACGATTGTCTTTATACTGCCATTTCCCCATCCCATACCAAGTCTGTAAAAGATCAAGGCGAAATGGTCCGCTTATAATGCCAGAATTATTAAATGAGAGCTGTGCGATATTGCAGCCTAAAGGGGCAGAAATGATTTCCCCAGATTTAGTATATGTAATGATCGAAGTAACGGGATCGCAGCTTGGACCATCATCCATAATCAATATGTTAATATAGTCGTCGCGGGTATCGACATCTACCATATGGAAGGTGCTAGTGTCCAAGTTGGCAGATTGCGACAAGAAGTTATAGCTTTCGGAGTTGATGGTCAATACTCCGTTTTTATAACTGATATAATCTGCACGGCCATCCTTGTTTAAATCGAGGTGATACGTATAATCACTTGAGAAACTATGAATCTTATGAAAGAAATGGTTGGTATCACAATTAGAAGTTCTGTCAATTGCGATATAGTCACCACCAAAAGAAATGAGTTGCTGGTCACGGCAGAAGGAATCTTTCGAAATGGATACGATATCATTGCATAGAGTGAAATACAGTATAACCCCATCGGAGCTTAGATATTCTGCCCGAGTGTCTGATAAGTATTGGGCAATACCAGTTAAGCTGTCCGTATGTTCTCCCTGTGTTAGGCTTATGGAGAATTTGAAACTATTGTTATCATTTTTAGCAATTGTAAGAAGAGAGCTTGTTCCGTTTCCAGAAAAGGCTCCATACCATTGGGAAATATCAATGGAAGAAATAGTATTCGTACTCTTATTTGCGACAATCTCATTTACACTGGCAGTCGTTGGACTTGTTTGGCGAATAAAGGTTTTTGTAAATAACGAAACACTAATAATGAGTGCCGTGCAAAAGAGAAATGAACATAAAATGATTAACTTTCTGGAAGAGAGAAAAAAGGAGGTTCGTTCTTGCTTGTTCTTTTGGAAATGAAGCATATTCATTTTCTCCTTTCATGAAATACTTATTTGTTATTTTAAACTGTTTTTTTTACGGATGGAATGCAAAATTGTAAAGAAACAGTGGAAAAAATAAGATAGGAGCTAAAAAAGCAAGAAAAGATACTTTTAATAGCGAAACCTAGGCGTGGGTTTTAGGGGTTACAAGTTGACAATATCGAACTATTGTTCTAATATAGAAGAATAAAAGTTAAGGAGTTAGTATGATCGCATTTATTAAAGGTGAATTAGAATACATTTCGGAAGAATGCATTATTATAGAGTCCGGCGGAGTAGGGTATGAACTTAGAATCCCAAGCTCTCTAATTGAAGAACTTCCTAATGTGGGGGAACAAGTAAAAGTCCATACGTATCTATATGTTCGTGAAGATGCAATGCAGTTATATGGATTTGCGTCTAGAGATGATTTAAACGTATTTAAGCTGCTGATTACAGTAAATGGAATTGGACCGAAGGCAGCACTAGGAATCCTATCCACATTATCTACGGATGATTTACGCTTTGCAGTATTAGCAGACGATGCAAAAGCAATCAGTAAAGCGCCTGGAATCGGACCAAAGACAGCAAGCAAGCTGATTTTAGAGTTAAAAGACAAGTTGAAGATTGAAGATGCATTTGAATCAAGACTTGCCAAAGAGCCAGTACAGACAGATATGACGAAGGCATTAGGCATCAATGATCCAAAAGAAATCCGCAACGAGGCAGTACAAGCACTTGTAGCACTTGGATATTCCAACACGGAGGCATTGAAGGCAGTTCGTCAGGTATTGATTACAGAGACGACAGATGTAGAGGAAGTATTGAAACAAAGTTTAAAAAAGATGTCATTATTCTAGGTAATGGCAGCTTCAGAGATGGAACTATAGGTATAAGAGCGTAAGAGAGGTTTGAATAGAATGAATAATCGTGTCATAACGACAGAGTTTATAGAAGAAGATCAAAAGATAGAAAACCATTTACGTCCACAATTGTTAGATGACTATATTGGTCAAAAGAAAGTAAAAGAGAATCTGAAAGTATACATTGAAGCGGCGAAGGCGAGAGGGGAATCGCTAGATCACGTATTGCTATACGGACCACCCGGATTAGGTAAGACTACACTAGCTGGTATCATTGCCAATGAGATGAATGTAAATATTAAGATTACCAGTGGACCAGCGATTGAAAAACCAGGGGAGATGGCAGCCATCTTAAATAATCTGCAGGACGGAGACTTGTTGTTTGTGGATGAAATCCATCGTTTAAACAGACAGGTAGAAGAAGTACTATATCCTGCAATGGAGGATTACGCAATCGACATTGTAATCGGTAAAGGAGCGACTGCAAGATCCATTCGTCTGGACCTTCCAAAGTTTACATTGGTAGGAGCAACAACAAGAGCAGGTATGCTTACAGCACCTCTTAGAGACCGTTTTGGTGTTGTAAACCGTTTAGAGTTTTATACAAACGAGGAATTAACAGACATTATCGTGCGTTCTGCGGGCGTATTGAATGTGGAAATCGAAGAAGAGGGGGCCAAAGAGCTTGCAAAACGTTCGAGAGGAACCCCAAGACTTGCAAACCGCCTGTTAAAGCGCGTACGTGATTTCGCTCAGGTAAAATATGATGGAGTCATTACCAAAGGGGTAGCAGATTTTGCATTGGACTTACTTGAAGTGGATAAGCTAGGATTAGATAATATTGATCGAGAAATCCTGCTTACTATGATCAATAAGTTTAGCGGTCGTCCAGTAGGACTTGATACGATTGCAGCAGCAATCGGAGAAGACAGCGGTACGATTGAAGACGTGTACGAACCATATTTAATCCAGAACGGATTGATTGAACGCACGCCACGTGGACGAGTGGCAACACAGTTGGCATATGAACATTTTGGAATCGAGAGGATTGTTTAAATCTCTTGTCATATATGGAGATTATGGTATAATTACCAAAGTGAGTCATCGAGACTTGTCTTATCTATGAAATAAAAGATAAAAATGTTTATATATGCGATAATACAGAAATAGACAGTAAGTTAGCATTAGAGGCTGTACATGGGGAACCTGTCAGTCTCTTTTTTTTAGGACAGGAGATTTGAAATGAGAGAAATAGAAATTCTTGCACCGGCAGGAAGTTTTGAAACATTAAAAGCAGCTATCAATGGTGGATGCGATGCTGTTTATGTAGGTGGAGCCATGTTTGGTGCAAGAGCCTATGCAAATAACTTTCAGGAAGAAGAACTAGTGGAAGCTATCCGCTACGTACATCTTCATGGAAAACAGATCTTTTTAACAGTAAATACACTATTAAAAGATAAAGAGATTGAAGAGCAGTTACTAAACTATTTAAGAAGACCATATGAAGAAGGAATCGATGCGGTAATCGTACAAGATGTTGGTACGATGAACTTTATTCATACGCATTTCCCAGACCTTCCAATCCATGCATCTACACAAATGACGCTTACGATGGCAGAAGGTGCAGATCTATTTAAGGAATATGGAATTACGAGATTAGTAACAAGTAGAGAATTAAATTTAGAAGAAATCAAGCATATCCGTAATACGACAAATCTAGAAATCGAGAGTTTCGTTCATGGTGCGTTATGCTATAGCTACTCTGGCCAATGTCTAATGAGTAGTATGCTTGGTGGACGAAGCGGTAACCGTGGACGTTGTGCACAGACTTGCCGTATGCAATATGAATTAAAAGAGGAAGGAAAGACAATTTCGGACAAATCCAATGCGTACTTATTAAGTCCAAAGGATATGTGTACATTAGAAATCATTCCTGAATTAGTAGAGTCCGGCATTGACTCATTTAAGATTGAAGGACGTATGAAACGCCCTGAGTACTCCTCTTATGTAGCGCATTTATACCGTAAGTACGTAGACTTATATTCTACTCTTGGTGCACAAAAGTATGATGAATACATCAAGAAACACAAAAAAGAATTTGACGAAGATGTAAAGAATATCATGGATATCTATAACCGTGGTAATTTCTCGACTGGATATTATACATGCCATAACAGCAAATCGATGATGTCAACAAGCCGTCCAAACCATAACGGGGTGTTAGTAGGTGTGGTAGAAAAGATTCAGGGAAACCAAGCAGTCATCCAATTAAAAGAAGATGTGAATGCACAAGATCTTCTTGAAATTCGTGGTGACAACGAGCAATCCTATGAATACACATTAAAAGATGGCGCGAAAAAAGGCCAACGAATCAAGAGTAATTTCAAACGTGGATACCAGTTCAAAAAAGGCGATCAAGTATATCGTACGAAGAATGAACAGTTATTAAATGCGATTGCAGAACGCTTTATTAAAGTAAATAAGAAAGTGCCAATGAGCGGATTCTTCTTTGCGAAAGAAAATGAACCATTATCCCTTACACTTACAGTAAGAAATCATTCGGTAACAGCATTTGGTGAAATTGCACAAGCAGCACAAAACCAAGCAGCTACGGTAGAAAAATTAGAAAAACAATTAAGAAAGACAAATGCAACGGCATTTGAATTTAGCGAACTTCATATGGAAGTGATCGGAGACTTATTCATTCCGGTAAGTCATTTAAACGAGTTACGTCGTCAAGCAATTGCAATGTTAGAAGAGGAAATCGCAACATTCTATAGACGTTCTGGCGTAGTAGAAAAGACAGAAGACGATATGGCTGTAGAAGAGAAGTTTGTAAGACGTAACGACGAAAGAACGGAAGAAATGGGACTTGTAGTCGTAGTTTCGAATGAAGAACAATTACAAACTGCAGTATCTATGGAGGAAGTAAATGCCGTTTACTATCGTATGAATGAAATCGGCCTTACACAAGGATTCGAACTTGCAAGACGCATGGTAAACCATAAGAAACCTTTCTATCTTGTAATGCCACACGTATTCCGTAAGAAGACGTATGAAGCATTTAAGAAGGAATTAGATAACCTAGATCCTGCATTAGTAGACTACGTAGATGGATTCTTAGTTCGCAGCTACGAAGAATTATACTTTGTAGAACATGAGAAGCTAGAAGACAAGCATATTATCTTAGATTACAGCATGTACACGATGAATGCTTGGGCTCAAAACTTCTATGAAAAACGTGGCTTACACCACTTTACGACACCATTAGAATTGAATGTAGGAGAGTTAAAACAAACATCTCAAAAAGATTCTGATTTTATCGTATACGGACACGTTCCATTAATGACATCAGCCAACTGTGTAGTGAAAAATGCTATTGGATGTACTCATAAAACGAAAAAATATGAATTAAAAGACCGTTATAACAAGAATTTTATTGTATTAAATTATTGTAAATATTGTTATAATGTAATTTATAACGCAGATCCAATTTCCTTATTAAGCCATAAGAAGGAAATCCTGTCCTTGCAGCCACGTAACATCCGTTTAGACTTTACAGTAGAAAATAAGGATACGATGGCTAAGGTGATTGCCTCTTATCATCAAGAGTTTATGGAAGGAAAGACGACGGGTCTCCAAATTAAAAGTTTTACAAAAGGTCATTTTAAACGTGGCGTAGAATAAAAGTAGGTGAAAAGATGGAAACAATAATCATCGGAATATGTAAGTATATCATCTGTCTGCTGGTTGTGATGTATACTTTATATTGTTTTACCGTGTTCCGAAAGAGAAAAGAATCGCAAGCAGGCGTATATGGCTTTCAGCTGTTTTTGATGTTTGCAATCCATGCATTTAGTTTTGTTTGTATTTTTATTGGACGGTATATGGATACCACAGAGGACATGTTAAAATGCAGCATTATGTATTTAGTGCAGGTAATCGTATTTCTAGTCTTTATCATCGCATATAGGTTGGCGTATCGAAAGCTATCACCATTGGTATTTAATAACATGCTGATGCTGATGGCCTTTGGCCTGATTATGCAGACGAGATTAGATTATGATGATGCGATTAAGCAAGTAATCTTTATCACGATTGGACTTACCGTATGCATTATCATTCCATTTATCATACGTAAGATAAAGTATTTAAAAGACTTTGGATGGATTTATGGATTTTTCGGACTGATTTGTCTGATGTTAGTATTCGTGATTGGAAAAGAGAAGTATGGTGCAAAGAACTGGATTATTATCGGTGGATTTGCCATGCAGCCGTCCGAATTCGTAAAGATTTTATTTGTATTTTTTGTGGCATCCTGCCTTAGCAAGGCGAAAGATTTTAAGAGTATCGTCAAAGTAAGTAGTTTGGCGGCGGTACATGTTATGGTGCTTGTACTCGAAAAGGATCTTGGTGGTGCACTGATTTACTCAGTGGTATATTTGTTTATGTTATATATTGCAACGAGTGACATTCGCTATTTATTAGCAGGATTTGGAGCAGGCTCCTTGGCAGCAGTGATTGCCTATAAGCTGTTCTTCCATGTAAGAGTCCGTGTAATCGCATGGAAAGATCCTTGGTCTGTGATTGATAAACAAGGATATCAGATTTGTCAGTCGTTATTTGCGATTGGAACAGGCGGCTGGTTTGGGATGGGCCTTACGAAAGGACTTCCGACAAGTATTCCTGTTGTAGGATCTGACTTTATCTTTGCAGGAATTTCAGAAGAGATGGGCGGAATCGTTGGGATTTGTATCATCTTAATCTGTATCAGTTGCTTTATTATGTTTATCAATATTTCCATGAAGATTCGTCTGGAGTTCTATAAGCTGATTGCGTTAGGACTTAGCATCATGTATATGTTCCAAGTATTCTTAACAATCGGTGGTGCAACGAAGTTTATTCCATCTACAGGGGTAACGCTTCCATTAGTAAGTAGTGGTGGTAGCTCCATCCTTAGTACGATTATCATGTTCAATATCATTCAAGGACTCTATGTATTGAACCAGGACGATGTGGAGTCAAGAAAACAACAGGAACCACGTACGGCCAGAGAGGGACGTAAGAGAAGAAGGAATGAATTAGAAGATACAATTGTATAATAAGAATGGGAGATTCAATGGCAGGGGCTTAGGAAAGTTCCTGTCATTGTTTGTTGTAAAGAAATAAGTAGTTTGGTATAATATCTATAATTTCAATCCATAAGAGGTTAGAAAATTGAGAGAAAAAAGAGAAAAACGCCTCAGAAGAGGTAGGAAAGTAAGGAATGAATCCAGACAAAATGCACCGAGGGAAGAGCAAGTGGATGGACGAGCTCTGAAAAAAAGAACAAGGAAATGTGTCAATCGAGAGATTAGCATTATTGCTTATGTATTCGTGATCCTATTTGCAGGATTGATTGCCTATCTTGCACGATTTATTGCAGTAGATGGACAAGAGGTAATTAACAGTTCTTATAATAAACGACAGAATATGCTAGAGAAAAGCATTCAACGTGGGATGATCCTAGGAAGCAAGGGAGAAATCCTAGCAAAGACAGAATATGATAAGAATGGTGAAATGACTCGTGTCTATCCTTATGATAGCCTATTTGCCCATACGGTAGGTAGATATAATAAGACAAAGACAGGGCTTGAAAATAGTATGGCATTTAAGCTGCTTACATCATCAAGCAATCCAATTCAGAAGATATTCAATGATATTAAGGGAGAACGCAGTCCTGGGGATAATGTAGTGACTACATTAGATGTAAATCTACAAAAGGTAGCCAGTGAAGCGTTAGGCAGCAAGAAAGGTGCCGTAGTGGTGATGGAACCAAGTACAGGAAAGATTCTTGCCATGGTAAGCAAACCTTCCTATAATCCGAATACGGTAGATCAGAATTGGGAAAAATTAATCTCAAGTGATAATGAAGATTCTGCGCTGATGAATCGTGCAACACAGGGAACGTATCCACCAGGATCGGTATATAAGATTATTACGGCAATCGGATATATGAGACAATATCCAGATTCCTATCGTAACTTTACGTATACATGTGACGGCAAATATACGATCGGAGACGACGTATTGAAATGTGCCGGTGGTGCAAAGCATGGTAAGGTGAATATGGAAGAAGCCTTTGCGAAGTCTTGTAATGGTGCGTTTGCAAGCATGTTAGCAAATATGGATTTATCCGAGTTTGCTAAGACAAACAAGGATATGCTATTCAATACTTCGCTTGATGTTGACATTCCAGTTCGAAAGCCAAGTTATACGCTTTCAAACAAGGATAATGACTCGTTGCGAGCAAGAACTGCGATTGGACAAGGAAATACGACAACGAATCCAATGCATTTAGCAATGATAGCGTCAGCAATTGCAAACAATGGAATGCTAATGCGACCATATATCGTAGATCGCATAGAAAATGCAGAAGGTACGATAATCGATAAGACTGCGCCAAAGTCTTATGCGAGATTGATGAGTGAATCAGAAGCAGCAACCTTAACGGAATATATGGAAGGAGTTGTTACTTCAGGAACAGCAAAAGCCCTTAAGACGAAGGAGTATACGGTAGCTGGTAAGACAGGAACGGCAGAAATTGCAGGTGCCAATCCGTATTCTTGGTTTGTGGGATTTGCAAGTAAGAATCAAGCAGATTTAGTAGTCAGCGTATGTGTGGAAAATGCCGGATCAAGCTCAAGTTATGCAGTTCCGATTGCAAAAAAGGTATTTGCGGCATACTATAAATAATCTGTTTTTAAGTTGAAATAACCCCTAAAAAGAGTTATACTAATCAACAAATATGATACACACCTAATTGATACAGGGGGCATTGCAATGATTGAAGCAACGAGCTGTGGCGGTGTGGTTATTTTCAGAGGAAAGATTTTATTGCTGTACAAGAATTATCGCAATAAGTATGAAGGTTGGGTATTACCGAAAGGAACAGTGGAAGAAGGCGAGGAGTACAAAGAGACTGCCGTACGTGAGGTGAGAGAAGAAACATCTGTGTCGGCCAATATTATCAAGTATGTTGGAAAGAGTCAGTACACATTTAATACCCCCCTGGATACAGTAGTCAAGGATGTCCATTGGTATCTAATGATGTCGGATAGTTACTATAGCAAACCACAACGTGAAGAATATTTTATGGATTCTGGATATTACAAATATCATGAGGCGTACCATATGCTAAAGTTCTCGAACGAAAAACAAATCTTGGAGAAAGCATATAATGAATATTTGTATCTGAAGAGAGGGAATCTTTGGGGAAATCGAAAATATTTTTAGAAAGAGGAAGTTCCAAATTAGGAGCTTCCTTTTTGAGTTTTGTTAGAAGAAAAGTAATCCGCAATATTTTGAGGCTTTCGCATGATATGTCGTATGATGGTTAAGGAGCCATCTTCTTTTGCTTTCAGCCTCCACTGGATCAGCAGGATCTGTCCGTTTATAATTTCTAATCCAGTGATCCCTTTCGTATGGATACAAAATCCACTATTAAAATAAGGAGTCTGTCCTGGAAGAGGGAATTTCAAACGGTGGGTATGACCGCAGATTAGCATGATGTCATGTGTACGAATCCAATAATCATAAATGCGCTCAATCTTATGCTGTTTCATCTGATTCTTTGCTGGACTCGCAGGATTTTGTAATCCGATAAGATGGAAATATCGCCAGAAATAACGTAAGGACAGCATGGTTGGGAACCATAACTGGTCATTGGCAAGGTCACCTTGATGCCCATGAACAATCAGAATCTCGTTGTTTGTGTGCTTTTCTTGCAGCTTGATTGCTTCGACTGGCTTTAAGCCATAAAAGAGCTTTTCTTTTCGACCATGATATTCATTATAGAAGTAGTAATAGTTCTGTTTTACATACTCGGGATTCTTTAAATAGATGTTGTGATTACCATATATCATATAGAAGCGATCTTCTAAAAAGAATTTCTGAATCGTAGTAAAGACATCGCTATGTGCGGAACGGATGACTGGAAAGTCTTTATATTCCCATAGCTCGTCTCCATCACCTGCTTCAATATAAGTATATCCGTTACGGTAATAGTATTCTAATGCTGCCACAAGGATGACCTGGTTTCTCGTGAATTCATCGGAAAGGCTGTCATCTCCTCGATGCAGATCGCTGATGATGATGAATTTGGAGTCTTTATCAAAGGAGATCGGTGTGGCATGCGTATAAGCCTCATTTAAGCGTTTGTTCGTATTCATAGAGTTATACCACCTGTAGTTTGCTTCTTGTTATATATTAGAATGTCCGAACCATGGGAGTAACATACAAAAAAGCTCGGCATACATACCGAGCTTTTTTAAAATCCATATTATTCTACAACATAAGCTTCTGTTTCCGAAGTACTTCTTCTAGAAGTAGAGGCCTCTTTGGTAAGAAACGCTTTTGTTTCAGATGCGATTACTCCGGATAAGGAGACGATGGCGATTAAGTTTGGTAATGCCATTAAGGCATTAAAGATATCCGCAATGGTCCAAACAGTAGAAACAGTCATAAATGGTCCAATGAATACCGCTAAGATGTAGACATAGCGGAAGGAGCGGATTAGCTTTGGCTTATTGCCGCATAAGTATTCTAAACAACGTTCACTATAGTAGTTCCATCCAAGGATAGTGGTAAAGGCGAAGAATACGAGGCATAACATTAATAGGAAGGCGCTTGCTGTCTCGTTGAATGGAAGACCACTTTGGAAAGCCTTCGTAGTAACGGCAACCCCTTCTAAGCCCATATTCCAAGCACCTGTACAGAGGATGCATAATCCTGTCATTGTACAGATTAGAATCGTATCGATAAAAGTACCCGTCATAGAAACAAGACCTTGGCGAACTGGTTCGTTTGTCTTTGCAGCGGCAGCAGCGATTGGAGCGCTACCAAGACCAGCTTCATTCGAGAAGATTCCTCTTGCGATTCCTTTTTGCATCGCCATGATGATTGCACCGAGTGCACCACCAGAAGCCGCACGAAGACCAAAGGCACTTGCAAAGATTGTTTCAAAAGCAGCTGGAATTTTTGTGTGGTTTGTTACTAACAGGGTGATACAAGAACAAATATAGATGCCTGCCATAAATGGTACGACAACCTGGGAAACATTGGCGATACGTTTGATTCCGCCGATCAATACAAGCGCAACACATAGTGTTAAGACAACGCTTGCGATTAGTACTGTATAGGAATATTGTCTGCCAAAGATCGTAGCAGTCCAAGTATTATTAGGATCAAAGAAATTGTTTACTGCATTGGAGATACCGTTTACCTGTGCGAACGTACCAATACCAAGCAAACCAACGCCGACACCGAAAAAGGCGAATAGTTTTGCAAGCCATTTCCACTTATTACCCATACCGTTTTGGATATAGTAGAATGGTCCTCCGAGAACGTGGCCAGATGGGTCGACAACACGATATTTAATAGAAAGCAATCCTTCCGCATATTTTGTAGCCATACCGAAGAACGCTGCAATCCACATCCAGAATAATGCGCCAGGTCCGCCAGCAACGATTGCTGTAGCTACGCCGACAATGTTTCCGGTACCGATGGTTGCAGAAAGAGCGGTACAAAGGGCAGCAAAGCTTGAAACTTCACCACTACCGTCTTCTTCGGAACTAAACATATACTTTAGTGCTCGTGGTAATTGTAAGAGTTGCAGTCCTTTCAAACGGACTGTTAAGAAGATTCCTGTTGCAAGAATCATAGTGATTAGGGGAACACCCCAGACAATATCATTGATATTGCTCAAAATTTGATTGATTGTGTTAAACATAGTTATTATTCCTCTCTTTGTTGAAATTTACGGCATAAAAAGCCAATAAAAAAGAGCTGACAAAAGACAGCCCTCTAAAGAGTAGAACATTCGCATTTTGTTGCTCTGTCCTTTTGCCTGAGAGATTGACAGGATAAACCTGTGGTACACCTTCGGCGCTCATTTTGATTGAGACTCTCCAGAGATATCATCTGTAGGATGATATGAGTTACTTTACCATATTTTTGTAACATAATGCAACATATTTTTTGTATGAATATACGATGATATGGAATTTGGTAAGGAATGCTACTGATTGACTCAAAATCCATATTATGGTAATATAAAAACAGTGCTACAATAGGAGGAAGTAAAAATGAACTATGATGTGATTATTATTGGGGCAGGTCCAGGAGGAATCTTTTCCGCGTATGAATTAATTAAGAGAAAGGCTGACTTAAAAATTGCAGTATTTGAGGCGGGAAATCCTCTAGAAAAGAGAAAGTGTCCGATCGATGGGAAGAAAATTAAGTCATGCATCAAATGTAAGAGTTGTGCAATCATGAATGGATTCGGTGGTGCAGGAGCATTTTCCGATGGTAAATACAATATTACGAATCAGTTTGGTGGAACACTTCACGAGTACATAGGAAAAAAACAGGCAATTGAATTAATGGAATATGTAGATGAGATTAACCTAGCTCATGGTGGCGAAGGAACAGCCTTATATTCTACAGCAAATACGAGCATTAAAAAACTTTGTTTAGAGAATGGCCTACACTTATTAGATGCATCCGTAAGACATTTAGGAACGGATATTAACTATATTGTGCTAGAAAAGCTATTCAATGAATTAAAAGAAAAAGTAGAATTCCACTTTAATACGACAGTAGAACGGGTATCTCAAGAGGGCGAGAAGTATGCAATCCACACTGCAGATGATACATATATCTGTG
>CALZJY010000022.1 GCA_945787925.1 uncultured Anaerosporobacter sp.
AAAGTTTTTTGTAGAGAAGACACAGGTGATTGGAGAATCAATGGAAAATACGCTTTTTAATGGAGATGACATTATCATTAATAAATTTGCGTATCGGGTAAATAGCCCAAGTCGATATGATTTGGTCGTATTCTATCCAAAGGGAAATAAAAAGAGCGATTATTTAGTGAAACGCGTAATAGGGGTTCCTGGAGAGACAATCCAGATTATCAATGGAATCATCTATATTGATGGAAAGCAAGTGGAAGAGGATTATGGGAAGAATGCTATGGTTGGTGCAGGAATGGCGTCTGTTCCGATTCGACTTGGAAAAGGAGAATACTTTGTATTGGGAGATAACCGACTAATTAGTAGAGATAGCAGATATAGTTCTGTGGGTATTGTGAAAAAAGAATATATCGTAGGAAAAGTATGGCTTCGAATTTTTCCAATGGATGGGTTTGGAGCTGTGAAATAGAAAAAGGAGCTGCCACGCTAAGTTACCTTAGTGCGACAGCCCCTTCTTTTTTTGTGTTGCTACGAACGAATTCGTTATACTAATTTCGTTGTCCATTGGGAGCAATCCCAAACATCTGTTGCTAAGCCTTCATAGAATTCTGGTTCATGGCAGATTAATAATACGCTTCCTTTGTATGCTTTTAGAGCACGTTTTAATTCATTTTTTGCATCCACGTCTAAGTGGTTCGTAGGTTCATCTAGTAATAAGATGTTGGATTCACGATTGATCAGTTTGCATAAACGAACTTTCGCTTGTTCACCACCACTTAATACACGAACTTGGCTTTCGATGTGTTTTGTAGTTAAACCACATTTTGCAAGCGCAGAACGAACCTCGTACTGTGTGAAGGATGGGAACTCCGTCCATAATTCTTCGATACAAGTGTTTGTTTTGTCGCCTGTCATTTCTTGTTCAAAGTAGCCTTTATATAAATAATCTCCTAATTCCACGCTTCCGCTAAGAGATGGAATGATTCCTAAGATACTCTTAAGAAGTGTTGTCTTACCAATTCCGTTGGCACCAGTAAGAACGATTTTTTGACCACGTTCCATGGAAAGATTTAATGGCTTGCTAAGAGGCTCGTTGTAACCAATTACTAAATCTTTTGTTTGGAAGATATAGCGGCCTGAGGCTCTTGCTTCTTTGAAGTTGAACTCCGGCTTTGGTTTTTCTTCAGCAAGTTCGATTAAGTCCATTTTGTCTAATTTCTTTTGACGGCTCATTGCCATGTTTCTTGTGGAAACACGAGCCTTGTTACGTGCAACGAAATCTTTTAATTCGCTGATTTCTTGTTGCTGACGTTTGTAAGCAGCTTCTAATTGTGCTTTTTTCATTGCATAGACTTCCATGAATTTGTCGTAATCGCCGACATAACGGTTAAGCTCTTGATTTTCCATATGGTAGATTAAGTTTACTACGCTGTTTAAGAATGGAATATCATGTGAAATTAAGATAAATGCGTTTTCGTATTCTTGTAAATAACGTTTTAACCATTCGATATGTTCTACGTCTAGGTAGTTTGTAGGTTCGTCTAGAAGTAGGATATCTGGTTTTTCTAATAGTAGCTTGCCAAGTAATACTTTGGTTCTTTGGCCACCACTAAGGTCTGTAACATCACGTTCTAACCCAATGTCATTTAGTCCAAGTGCTCGTCCTATCTCTTCGACCTTGCTGTCGATAATATAGAAATCATGAGAGTCAAGGGTATCTTGAATCTCAGCGAATTCATCCATGATGGCAGCAAGAGCATCCTCTTCCGCTTCTGCCATTTCTGTACATAATTCGTTCATTTTTGCTTCTAAATCATAAAGATAAGTAAAAGCAGATTTTAGTACATCGCGAATAGTCATTCCTTTTTCTAATACCGAATGCTGGTCAAGATAACCTACACGGACATTTTTGGACCATTCAATGTTTCCTTCGTCCGGCATTAATTTTCCAGTTACAATATTAAGGAATGTAGATTTTCCTTCGCCATTGGCACCAATTAAACCAATGTGTTCTCCTTTAAGAAGGCGGAAAGACACGTCATTAAAGATGGCACGATCGCCAAAGCCATGGCTTAATTTGGTTACATTTAATATACTCATCGTAAACTCCTTGTTGTTAAAGAACTTCATGTTCGTATTTTATGTCAATTTGATTTGACGTCAATGTTTCTTATTTTACATGAAAAAAATAAATATGACAAGTAAAAAGAAATATTCCCACAATGTTACATGAATTTTTGGATTACATGAGCAACGCCATTGTCGTCATTGCTTCGTGTGATATAGTTTGCCGCTTCTTTTACTACTTGTTGCGCATTTGCCATGGCAACGCCTAAGCCTGCGTATTGGATCATTGTTAAATCGTTGTATCCATCTCCACAGCTGATCATTTGTGTATGGCTTAAGCCAAGGTGGTCTAATAAGTGTTTTAAGGAATCTGCCTTATCTACGTTTTGAGGCACGATTTCAAGGAAGAATGGTTCGGAACGATAGATGTTTAAGATATGTCCGAATCGTTCTTTCATTTTTTGCTCCACTTCTGCTAAATGCTCTGGATCTCCAGTCATTAGGCATTTGTTTACATCAAAGGTTACGTATTCTGCGAAATTATCTACGTCATGAAGAGGCATATTATTGATTTTTGCTTCTAATTCCATATATTTATCACGAGCAGTACCAACTACTACGCCAGTATCTTCATAAGTGATGATTCCTACTCCAAATTCTAAAGCAGCTTCATAAAGGGCAGGAATTACATCCTGTGGAAGCTTCTTTTGATAAATTACTTCTTCTGTTTGACAGTTGATGATTTTCGCGCCGTTATAACTTAAGATAACCCCGCCAAATTCTTGTAGTTTGATTTCTTTTGCAAGTGCACGGATTCCAGGTGTTGGACGTCCGGATGCAAGAACTACTTTATGTCCTCGTTCTTGTGTCGCAAGAACTGCGTCTAACGTTTCTTTGGAAATTTTCTTTTCCGAAGTCGTTAATGTACCATCAATATCTAAAACTAGTATTTCGTAAGCCATAATACATACTCCTCTTATATTCTATTTTCAGACTCTATCATACCTATATCTTGGTAAAATGTCTATATATAATCTCTGGTATGAATATTTGAGGTGATATATGAAAAAACTACAACATAGAATAGGAAAGTAGGGAGAAGTTATGAAATCTATAGTTCGAATTTATCTTCGAGATGTAAAGGCAATCGTTACGAATGTTTCTGCTGCCGTCGTAATTCTTGCGCTTATGATCATTCCTTCCCTGTATGCATGGTTCAATATTAAGGCTTCTTGGGACCCTTATAGTGCGGAGTCTACAAGAGGAATTAAGATAGGAATTGTAAATCAGGACAAAGGAACCGAGTTAAACGGAGAAAGAATCAATTTAGGAGAACGTGTCGTAGAGGAACTGAAGAAGAATGACCAGATGGGGTGGCAGTTTGTTTCTCATGAAGAGGCGATGAAGGCGTTAGAAAATGAAAAATATTATGCGGTATTTACGATTCCTAGTGATTTTTCAGCAAACTTGACTTCTATCGTATCTTCAGACATAAAAAAAGGAACGATTATCTATACGGTAAATGAAAAGATGAATGCCATAGCACCAAAGCTGACAGACAAAGGGGTTACCAATTTGCAATCTATGATTAGCGAGACCGTAGTAGAAAATGTCAGCAATACGATCTTTAGCGTGGCCAATGAAATCGGCGTCAATTTGAAAGGGCAGATTCCAAATATTACGACAGCTTATGATAGCCTTGTAAACTTACAAGGAAAGTTTGGAGAAATCAACAGCACGATCAATGAGGCGGACAAAGGAGTTGCGAAGTTTACAGGCATATTAAACGATGTAAAGAAGGAGCTTCCAAAGATTACGGAGGCCATTGCTTCAGCAAATGCTTTTGGAGCAGAGTTGCAGACGTATATTACAAAGGCACAGCAGACAACTGCCAATATCAGTCCGATGATTTCTCAAAATTTATCCTTATTTGCGACTATGGCAGACAATTTAAATGGGAAGTTGCTTGCCTTACAACAAGCCATTTCTGGGAATGTAGAAAATGCACCAGAATTATTGGCCCAGGTAAAACAGCAGATTACAAGTTTAAATACGATGGCAACCACGCTTTCCCGGTTATTACAGCAAATGCAGAATTTTGCACCAAATGAGACCATTACAGGGTACATCGATGTGCTTACAAAGGCACAGGCATATTTGTCCAAGATGAATGGATTGGCGGACAAGGTAAGTGCACAGTTAGCAAGCGGTGAGTATGTGCCAGGAGAATATGTTGCACAATTAGTAGATGCTTCTAATAAAGCGACTACAATCATTGCGAAAGTAAGAGATGTAGAGAGCAAACTTACGCCAGCACTAAATAAGTTGTTTGCGGATGCCTATGCAGGTGCACAGAAAGCACAGAAAATCTTATCCGATGCCAGCAAGAAGATGCCAGAAGTGAAGAACCTGATGAATATCGCATATCAGGATCTTGATAAAGGAGAACGAGGAATTGCTATTGCAAAAAAAGTAGTTCCTAAGGCAGAACGTCTTGTTAATGAGATGGTCGTACAATTAAAAGGCGTAAGAGATGAAGCGAATCTAAAAGAGCTAGTGAGACTGCTTACTGCGGATGTTGCAAAAAGAAGTGACTTTCTTGCAAATCCAGTAACCATAAAAGAGGAGCGGATGTATCCGGTTGCCAACTATGGAACGGCAATGTCTCCATTCTATACGGTATTATGTTTATGGGTTGGTGTATTGCTTCTTGCGTCCATGCTAGCAGTAGAGGCACCAGGAGACTACAAGCCATACCAAGTGTATTTTGGGAAGTTACTCTTGTATTTGACAGTTACGATTGTACAGGCATTGATTGTTTCCCTTGGAGACTTGTATCTTCTTAAGATTACGTGCAAGAATCCAGGAGTCTTCGTACTTGGAAGTATTCTTACAAGCATTATATTTACGGTGATTGTATACTCCCTTGTCTCTGTCTTTGGCAATGTGGGGAAGGTAATTGGAATCATCTTGCTTGTATTACAAGTAGCAGGTTCGGGCGGAACGTTCCCAATCCAAATGACACCGAAGTTTTTCCAAGTAATCAATCCATTCCTTCCATTTACGTATTGTATTTCTTTTGCAAGGGAGTCGATTGGAGGAATCGTTCGTGAAATCATGATACGAGATATTTGGATCATCCTTCTCTTTATCGTAGTTTCTATTTTGGTTTCGTTAGTATTAAAACGTCCAGTCAACAAATTACTTCATAAATTTACAGTACGCTTTAAGGAAAGCGGAATTAGCGCGGAATAATAGAGAGAAACGCTATGTGCAAGAGGCTTCTTCTTGTACATAGTGTTTATTAAGTTGTATTCCCTGCTTCTTTGGTTGACACAAAAGTTTTACGTCGATATAATTAACCTGTTATAGCAATTTTTAAACATATCTTCTATTTGCCGTAATACAATGTAGTATGAGGCGAAAGGAGAGTGGTATGATTGAAATTATATCGATTACTTGAGCGGATGGAATATAGTGTGTTATCGGGAAGTGTAGATCTTACAATTTCTACGATTACTGAAGATTCCAGGAAAGTAGTAGCGGATTCCGTCTTTGTATGTATTTCAGGAGATCGTCAAGATGGGCATGATTATGTGAATGAGGCGATTGCCAACGGAGCAGTAGCGATTGTTGTAAATCGACAAATCTACGTTTCGGATTCTATTACTGTCATTCTCGTATCCAATACAAAAGCCGCCTTTTCTTATATGGCTGCGGCGTACTACAATTATCCGGCGGAACAGATCAAGACGATTGGTGTGACGGGAAGCAGAGGAAAGACAACGACCTGTCATATGATCGGCGCTATTCTGAAGGAAGCGGGGTATGAAGCTGGATATATTGCGGAGATTGGGCGACCGTTAGAGTTTCAAAAACGTCTGAATGAACAGGTGCAAGCAAAGAAGGATGTAGTTGTCGTTGAAGTATCCAGTATGTCAGCAAAGCGGTTCGCATATGCAGGAATGACATTTGACATCGGGGTGTTGATCAACTTGATGCGCTCCCATATTGGTATAAATGAACATAGTTCCTATGAGGAATATATTGACTGCAAAGGGCAGTTGTTTAGACAATGCAAGCTTGGAATTGTAAATGCAGAGTGTAGTAAGCTGCAAGAGATTTTGAAAAATCATAGCTGTCGGATTGAGACATTTGGGTTGAGGCGTGGAGCTAGGCTGTATGCACAGTATCCTGGATTGATTCAGAAAAGGGGATTCCTCGGGAATCAATTTTACGTAGAAGGGGTATTGTGTTCGTGCTTTGAAATGTGGATACCAGGGCTATTTAATATATATAATGCACTTGCTGCAATCATGGTGGCAAGAGAGTTAGGAATTAAGGAAGCATCCATGAAGAAAGCACTTTCTGAGGTGATCATACCAGGAAAGTTTGAATCGATTGCCAGTGAATCAGGGGCAACGGTATTATGCGATGCAGCAGGAAATGTGGAAGAATTACAAAACGCATTGATGACAGTGCGGGAGTATGTACCACGTAATGTCATCTGTATTCTGTATCCAGATGAGGCGATGGAACGAAATAAGCGCTACGCAGTGGGAAAGACATTGGCACAATTGGCAGATGAGATTGTTTTAGTATGCGAACAAGGAGCAGAAGAAGTAGTCGATGGTATATCCCTTGGAATTACAGAATATAATGGATGCCTGAAAGTGGCAAAGAGCAGCGAGGAAGCGTTAGTGCTTGCAATGAAAGAAGCTGAAAAGAAGGGAATCATTGTTGTCGCTGGGACAAATAAAGAGGTAGATGATGAAGTGACGAAAGTTACGATCAAATAAATAAAAAGAGACGAAAGGGCAGGTCTAGACGATGGAAGTACTTAGTTTAAAAGAAGTAGTAGAAGCCGTAGGTGGTACGCTATTACAAGGCAATTTAGAGGGAAGCATTCAAGGTGTTTCAACAAACTCAAAAGAAATTAAAGAAGGGGAGTTATTTGTTCCAATCATTGGTGAACGTGTAGATGCACACCGTTTTATCAAAGGAGCATTTGAATTAGGAGCAGCGGCTACGTTTACTTCTCATCCGTTAGAAGAAGTAGAGGTAGTAGAGGGAAAAGCCTATATCAAAGTAGGTGATTGTTTAGAAGCGATGCAGGCATTAGCTTCTTATTATCGTAGTAAATTTGAAATTCCTGTGATTGGTGTAACAGGAAGCGTTGGAAAGACAACGACGAAGGAAATGATTGCTGCTGCATTAGAGACAAGATATCAAGTATTAAAGACAGCAGGAAATATGAATAGCCAGGTAGGCCTTCCACTTACTTTATTCCGTATTGAAAAACAACACGAAGTAGCGGTAATCGAGATGGGAATGAGCATGGAAGGGGAAATGGATAATCTTGTGAAGATGGCAAGACCAACCATTGCAGTAATGACAAATATCGGCGTATCCCATATTGGACAGCTTGGAAGCAGAGAAAACATCCGTAAAGAAAAAACAAACTTAATCAATGGATTTGTAGAATATAAGAAAGGTAGCCTTTATGTAAATGGAAACGATGGATTATTACATGAAATCATTTCCCATAAAAACAAAGAAATGACGATTGACCTTTCTGAAAAGACAAATCAAGCATTAGAAGTAGCAGAACTCTATTCCTTTGGAACAAAAGAAGATGCAAGATGTTATGCGAAAGACATCCATTCTGCAGGAAAGACAACGACATTTACGTATGTAAGCGAAGTAGAAGGCACAAAACAAGAAGAAGCCGTAACATTACAAGTGCTTGGAGAACACAATGTTATGAATGCTTGCGTAGCGCTTGGCGTGGCAGCAGAGCTTGGTATTCCAGCAGAGGTTGCAAAAGAAGGATTATATCATTATCAACCAATCGCGATGCGTGGACAAATGGAAGAAGTAGATGGCGTTACGATCATTGATGATTCTTATAATTCCAGTCCGGATTCTATGAAGAGCGGGTTAAACGTACTTCTTGCAATGGACAATAAACGTGTATTTGCGGTATTTGCGGATGTATTAGAATTAGGGGAAGAGTCAAGAGAGCTTCACTATCAAGTAGGAGAGTACATTGTGGCTCTTGCAAAAGAAGGAAAGCGTATCGACGGACTTATTACAATCGGAACAGAAGCAAAGGCAATTTCTGATGCAGTATGTGACCATGGGCTTGACATGATTGTGAAACATTGTGATAATAACGATAAAGCCTATGAAGCGATTGAAGGTATGAAACAACCAGGTGATGCATATTTAATCAAAGGATCTCGCGGAATGCATACAGATGAAATTGTAGCGAAATTAAAGAAAAAATAGATTAAATGATGATAGAGGCTGACGCATCTAGGGAAACTTAGGTGTGCCAGCTTTTGTTTACGTAAATGATACGCAAACATTGGTTGAAAAACAAAGAAAAGGAGGTGCAGTATATGCTGTTTGCCGACATTATCGTGGATATTTCCCATGAAAATTTAGATAAGACATATCAATATGCTGTGCCAGAACAATGTAGAGAAGAAGCAAGGATCGGGGCATTGGCCGAGATACCGTTTGGAAAAGGAAATAATAAGAGAAAAGGGTATATTGTAGGGCTGAGTACGGAGCCTAATTTTCCAGTAGAACGAATCAAGCCGATTTATGGAATTGTAAAGGGAAGCTTAGTCATCGAATCCCAGTTGATTGCGTTAGCGTACTGGATCAAAGATAACTATGGAGCAACCATGAATGATGCCCTTAGGACGGTAATTCCGATTAAGAAGAGTGTAAAAGTAAAAGAAAAACGATACATTCATTTAGTATTGGAAAAAGAACAGGCAAAAGAAAAGTTAGAGGAATGTTTGAGAAAGCATTATACTGCCCGAGCCCGTCTGCTTGCAGAACTGATGGACCATACGACGATGGACTATGAGGACGCAATCAATGTATTAAAGGTAAGCAGACAGGTAATTACGGATCTTACGAAGCAAGGAATCATCACGGTTTCTAGTGAAGTAAGATATCGAAACCCAGTCAAGAACTTAAAGCAGGAAGAGTATCAGATTCCGTTAAATGAGCAGCAGGCGGAAATTGCAGATACGATCAAAGGCGAATTTGGTATGGGAATTCGTGATACGTACTTGATTCACGGAATTACAGGCAGTGGAAAAACGGAAGTCTATATGGATATCATTGCAGAAGTGACGAAGCAGAAAAAGCAAGTCATTATGCTGATTCCGGAAATCGCACTTACTTACCAGACCGTGATGCGATTCTATAAAAGGTTTGGAGAACGAGTGTCGATTCTGAATTCTAGAATGTCCCATGGAGAGCGATTTGACCAGTATACAAGGGCAAAGAACGGAGAGATTGATATTATGATCGGGCCAAGATCTGCATTATTTACTCCGTTTGACCAGCTAGGGATGATCATTATTGACGAAGAGCATGAGGGAAGCTATAAGTCGGAAATGCCGCCAAAATATCATGCAAGGGAAGTTGCGATTGAACGTGCTAGGCTTGCAGGAGCCACTGTCGTATTAGGTTCGGCAACTCCTTCAGTAGAAGCATATAAGAAAGCGATGGATGGAGAGTATCGTTTGTTTGAATTAAATCAGAGAGCGGGACAAGGAACCCTTCCGAAAGTATATATTGCAGACCTTAGGGAAGAACTGAAGGCACGTAATAAATCCATCTTTAGTAGGAAGCTAAAGGCGCTTATGCAGGATCGTTTGGAAAAACACGAGCAAATCATGCTGTTTATCAACCGAAGGGGATATGCCGGATTTGTCTCTTGTCGTGCATGTGGACATGTCATGAACTGTCCGCATTGTGATATTTCCCTTACTAGCCATAATAATGGGAAATTAGTCTGCCACTATTGTGGATTTGAAACGTATAAGCCAAAGCAATGCCCAAGTTGTGGCTCGCCATATATTGCGGCCTTTGGGACAGGGACACAAAAGGTAGAGGAATATGTGCACAAGGAATTTCCGAATGCGAGGGTGCTCCGTATGGATACGGATACGACAAGTGGCAAGGATGGACATGAGAAAATCCTTGCAGCATTTGCGGCGCATCAGGCGGATATCCTTGTGGGAACGCAGATGATCGTAAAGGGACATGATTTTAAAAATGTCACATTAGTAGGGGTCATTGCGGCGGATTTATCGCTATATGCATCCGATTATCGGGCGTCAGAACGTACGTTCGAGTTGCTCGCGCAGGCATCTGGAAGGGCCGGACGAGGAGAGAAACCAGGGGAGGTCGTGATTCAGACGTACAACCCGGACCACTATAGTGTAGTAGCAGCCGCAAAGAATGATTATAAGGAGTTCTATAATCAGGAGATCGCGTATCGACGTATGGTGAAATATCCACCGTGTTCGAATATCGTGGCAGTACTGCTCACTTCAAAGAGAGAGCAGGAGGTCGTTCGTGGAGCAAACCTGTTAGCGGCTGCAGCAAAGAAACAATTTGAACAAGTAAATCAAGAGGAAGAGATTCTTAGAGTCATTGGGCCGACAAAAGCCAACTTATCAAAAGTAAACGATGTCTATCGTTATGTGATTCATATCAAATGTGACGATTATGCGCTGTTGAAGGCTGTGAAAAATTATATGGAAGGCTTTGTGAAGTACTCGGAGTATTTTAAGTACTGCAATGTTTCCTATGATTTTAACCCAATGAATGGATACTAAAGAACGAATTACCGTGGAGGAGTCAATGACAAAAGGACAGTTAGAGGCGAAAATCAGTGAAATTGTTAGTAAGTATGAAGTAGTGTATTTGGGAAAAGGCCCTAAGAGTATTCGTACCCATATCCTGGGCGATATGATCGTGATACGAATGGTGAGTTTCTTAAATCAGTCAGATAAGAAGCTTGCATCTACAACAAAAGGAGTGGAGCTGTTTAAAGAAGTGCAGCGACACTTGTTTGAAGAAGGCAAGGTACAACTTGCACAAATGCTTATGGAGTCAATCAATATTACGATTGTCAGCTCCCATATGGATATCAGTACTAAGACTGGTGAAAAGGTAATTATTTTAAGTCTTAGGGAGGATTTGGAAGCGATGATTAGGGAGGATGCAAGTATTTCGGTATATACTTCCTAAATACTATGCAAACAGTGTCACAATACTATGCAAAACGTATAAAAGTGTCATATATTGTTGACAATAAATAAGGATTCATATAGAATCTTCAATAGATGTGAGAGACATAGGCGGGTGAAAGAAGCATATCGTTGATGTGAAGCTGGAATCAATCTAGTTAATCAGATCTTTCTATGGAATTCATTTTAGATCATTGATATATATGGAAGACGAGACAAACTAGCTTGCTAGGGTGTTAGTAAGCCGAAATCTGCTGTTTTTTAACGGATGGTTTCGGCTGTTTTTATATCAAGGGAAATCCTCCAGGGAGCGTAGAGGCGGTTCAAGGAGGAAAAAGATGCAAAAGATACAATATCTTTCCTGACTAATGAAACTTGAAATGAAGACATAACAAAGATTAGCGAGAAAGGAGAAAAATTTATGTTTGGACAGTTAAGTAAATTTAATTTAACAAAAGATGTAAAAGACATGCTTTCTGAGAGCAAATCTTTAGTATTCCCAAAAACAAGAGAGGAACTAATCCGTTTATCTTACGGACATGATCAACTTGATATTTATGAGGTTGCGTACGAAGCAGGAGAAAAAGGAAGAGTAGTAGAAGCAACCGTAACACGTTGTAAAAATGGTGTTGTTGTAAATTACCCTGAGGATTATATGCGACGCAGAGATCCTGACTGTATGGTAATTGGCGATGACAAAGCGACAGATAAACCGAAATACATAGATCGTTTCGGGAAAAAGTTTAAATCAGTAAGAAAAGAAACATTAAACTGGTTAAAAGAGCAAGAATTAATTGTAATGCCATTTATGTCAGGTGGCGACCAGTATGGTTACGAATCTTTATTGATTTGTCCTAAGAATGCAGCATTCTTCGCATGTGGTTTGGCGGATATGCAAGGCTTTTTAAGCATGGATGAAATTGAAGAAGGATTCACACCAAGAGCAATCGTTTTTGCGGCACCTCCATTCCGTCATACTCATTTTGATGGAAGACAAGTAGTTGTACACAATCGTACAGAACTTGTGCATGAAGTATTTTCTTACAACTTATATCCGGGACCAAGCGCAAAAAAAGGAATCTATTCCGTACTTCTTAACA
Organism: uncultured Anaerosporobacter sp.; assembly: GCA_945787925.1. Lineage (GTDB taxonomy): Bacteria > Bacillota > Clostridia > Lachnospirales > Lachnospiraceae > KM106-2. Next base: position 12,221 of record CALZJY010000022.1, read on the forward strand.
TTGGTGAAGAAGAAGGTTGGGTAACTTGTCATGCATCCGCAGTAAAAGTAATTACTCCTTACGATAATGAAATCGTAGTAATGCATGAAGGCGCATCGGGCGGTGGAAAGAGCGAAATGCTTGAGCCAATCCATCGTGAAGCAGATCAACGTATCTGTATGGCAAGAAATATTAGAACAGGTGAAAAAACATATCTTGATTTAAAAGAGACTTGTGAACTTCGTCCAATGATGGACGATATGGCAATCTGTCATTCTAGTATGCAAAACGAAAGCAATAAATTAGTAGTAATGGATGCAGAAGCAGGCTGGTTCTTACGTGTAGACAATATTACACATTATGGAAGTGCCCCAAGTATTGAAAAGAGCGTAATCCAGCCAAAAGATCCATTAGTATTCTTTAATATGGACGGTACTCCAACAGCAACATGTCTTCCTTGGGAACATGTAATGGATTCTACAGGAAAACCTTGTCCAAACCCACGTGTAATCTTACCACGTGCAACAGTAGAAAACATCGTCAGTGAACCAGCTGAGGTTGATGTACGAAGCTTCGGGGTTAGAACTCCACCAAGTACAAAAGCAGAACCAAACTATGGTATCATGGGTGTATTCCACGTACTTCCACCAGCACTTGCATGGTTATGGAGATTAGTGGCACCAAGAGGATACAAAAACCCAAGTATCATCGATTCCAAAGGAATGAGTTCGGAAGGTGTTGGTTCTTACTGGCCATTCGCAACAGGTAAGAAAGTAACACAAGCAAACTTACTATTAGAACAAATCATGAAATCTCCTTCTACAAGATATGTATTAATTCCAAACCAACATATCGGTGCGTATGAAGTAGGATTTATGCCACAATGGATTGCAAGAGAATATATTGCAAGACGTGGTGGAGCGAAATTCAAACCAGGACATTTAAAACAATCTAGATGTGCAATCTTAGGATATTGTTTAGAGTCCTTAAAAATCGATGGACAATATATCCGTCGCGCCTTCTTACAACCAGAAACACAATCTGAACTTGGAGAAGAAGGATATGATGCAGGTGCTAAGATGTTAACTGATTTCTTCCGTGAAGAATTACAACAATACTTAACAGAAGAATTACATCCAGTAGGACGTCAAATCATTGAATGTTTCATGAATAATGGAACAGTAGATGATTATCTTGCAATTTTACCAATGAGATTCTAAGAACTTAGAGAATCTTAAGGTTTTCTTAATAAATGAAAAGAAATATGGGCAGGGAATGAAGTTCTCTGCCCATATTTCTGTAGAAAAAGATAATAGAAATCTTAAGAAAGTCTTAGAAGTAAAAATATGTATTGTAAAAATGAATCGTATAGAGTAAAATTAGACAATGTAATTGAAGAAAAAATAAGGAAGGGATACATAGGAAGATGAAAGAATTTTTTGGGAATATGTTATCTAGACTAGCTTCGAGAAAGCTAGGAATGTTCATTCTAGGCCTCCAATTGATCACGTCCGTAGGATTGGTGGTACTTGTAGAAAGACTTCATATATTAAAACCTTTATATATAAGCGCGGGAGCAGCAGTATTATTCGTACTATTCGTGCTTATGGTAATGGCAGTGTCTGCAAAAAGTGG
>CALZJY010000023.1 GCA_945787925.1 uncultured Anaerosporobacter sp.
TCTAATACCGGATCTAACTATGAATTTAAAGAACTAGAACGAATGCTTTCTAAAACCCATACCGTTTATAGTATTGACTTAATTGGATGCGGCCAATCATCAAAGCCAAATATTATTTATACAAATTATTTATACGTACAGTTACTACATGACTTTATCGAGAATATCATCCAGGACAAGCCAGTCTTGGTTACCTCTCGATCAAGCAGTGCGATTGGCATCATGAGCAGCTACATCAATTCCAACCAAATTGAAAAATTAGTACTCATTAATCCTTCTAATTTAAAAGACCTAAACAAATATCCAAAGCAGAAGCACAAGCTTTTAAAATGGTGTTTTGAACTTCCGATCATAGGAACATTCCTTTATAATCAAATGGCAACGAAAGCAGTAGTAGCTAAAAAATTTAATACGGATTATTTATATGGAAATAAGCCATTATCTCATTATAAGGCAGCTTTCTATGAAGCAGCACACACCTCAGGAGCATCTTCGAAATATCTCTATACGAGCGTACGATGCCACTATACAAATACAAACATCATGCATGCCCTAAAAGGAATCTCTACTCCAATCTGTATTCTACAAGGAGAGGGCAGTAGCAACAGCGATTCCATCGTCATACAATATGAAACACTCTGTCCTGCAATTGAAAACATTGTAGTCATTCCAAATACGGCAGGCATGCCACATATTGAAAAACCGTCTTCTTGTGCAGAGGCAATCGAAGACTTTCTATAACGAGAGTCGCCAAGGTCATGCAAGCAGGACTCTTGCTCGTTGTTCGCATAAATAAAGAGCCAAATGTTTCACGTGAAACATTTGGCTCTTTATTTATTATTTATGGCATTTCGAACATGCCAATTGTTCTATTTTCATCGGAATATGATTGATCCCTGCGATCACACATTCCTCACCATCTTGTACAAAACCAATCTTTTGATAAAACAGCACCGTCTGGGATTGTGCATGGATTACAACTTTCTTAGCTCCTAACCGGAATGCCTTATCCACTAACATACGCACTACTAAGTCACCATAATATTTTCCACGTTCCTCTTTGATGACCGCAACGCGTCCGATGGAATATTCTCCATCCTTTTGCAGGAGCCTGCCTGTTGCAACGTTACAGCCATGATCATGAATCAATACATGAATCGCCCCTTGATCCCATGCATCACGCTCTAATTCTTTTGCAATATTCTGCTCCTTACAAAATACTTCTTCTCGTATTTGAAATACGTGAGATAAATCATCCTTGCCTGTTAAGAACTTTCCTGTTACCATACTTTCTTCCCCCTATAGTGGTTCCTTCGTTGGCTTTCCTGCACTTCTTGGATATTTTTTTGGAGTTTCTAACACCTTTTTAATTGTTACAAAACATCTTGTTAAATCTGTTCCTGGCAATGTGAATTCAATGATTCCCTCTAACTTACCACCTAACACATGGATTGCCTTGCCTGCTGCATCCGTTTCTTCTTTTGCAGTTTGAGATTTATAAGAAACGAATACTCCACCTTTTTTCACATATGGAATACAGTATTCTGTCAAAGAAGAAAGGTTTGCAACCGCTCTAGAAACACATAAGTCAAATTGCTCACGGAATTCTTTTTTCTTTGCGAATTCTTCTGCTCTACCATGCATTGCAGTAATATTTTCTAACCCTAATGCATCGATTACTTCTTGTAAGAAAACGATACGTTTATTTAACGAATCTAGCAGTACGATTTCTAGTTCCGGGAATGCAATCTTTAATGGAATTCCAGGGAATCCTGCACCTGTTCCAAGATCTAATACGCGTAATGGCTTTGTCATATCCATTGTCTTTACGATTGCTAAACTATCAAGGAAATGTTTGTGTACCACTTCCTCCCATTCTGTAATCGCTGTTAGATTCATTACTTTATTTTTTTCCACTAACATTTCATAGTATTGATGAAATTGAGCAATTTGCTTTTCTGTTAGTGTAATATCTAATGCCTTTAGTCCTTCTAAAAAAATAGTATCTTGTTGCACGGCTACTCCTTATTCCTCGCTGTTGTTATTATGACGTAATACTTCTAGGTATACTAATAATACTGAAATATCGGCTGGACTTACACCAGAGATACGGGAAGCTTGACCTACGGATTCTGGACGAATCTTGCTTAACTTTTGTCTTGCTTCGTTACGTAAGCTGTTCACTGCATCATAATCGATATCAGCAGGAATCTTTTTCTTTTCTAATTTTTTGAATTGTTCTACTTGTTTTAACTGACGAGAAATATATCCATCATATTTGATATTAATATTAATTTGTTCAATTACTTCTCTAGATAATTCTGGTCTTTCTGGGTCTAATGCCGCAATTGCTTCATACGTAAGTTCTGGTCTACGGATTAATTCAGCAAGAGTAGTACCAGTCTTAAGTGGTTGGCTATTTAAGCTTTCTAATAGTTCTTGTACTTCCTTGTTCGCACCAATTTTTACTTCTTCAAGTCTTGCAATTTCTTCTTGAATTTGGCGTTCTTTTTCCACTACGTGTTCATAACGCTGTTCATCAATTAAACCGATGTCATGACCGATTTTGGATAAACGTAGGTCTGCATTATCTTGACGTAAAATTAAACGGTATTCCGCTCTAGAAGTCATCATACGGTATGGTTCACGAGTTTCTTTTGTTACAAGATCATCGATTAATACACCGATATATCCTTCGGAACGATCAAGAATGACTGGGTCTTTTCCTAATACTTTTAATGCCGCATTGATACCAGCCATAAGACCTTGTGCAGCTGCCTCTTCGTATCCGGAAGAACCATTGAACTGACCACCACTGAATAAGCCCTCTACGGCTTTAAATTCTAAGGATGGCTTTAATTGTGTTGCATTGATACAATCGTATTCGATTGCGTATGCATTACGAACAATCTTCGCATTTTCAAGACCTGGTACAGAACGGTACATTGCGTATTGTACATCCTCTGGAAGAGAACTAGACATACCGCCGATATACATTTCATTTGTATACGTACCTTCTGGCTCGATAAATACTTGATGTCTTTCCTTATCTGCAAAACGAACTACCTTATCTTCGATAGATGGGCAATATCTTGGACCAGTACCTTCGATATAACCAGAGTACATCGGAGAACGGTCGAGGTTGCTACGAATGATTTCATGTGTCTTTTCATTCGTGTAAGTTAACCAACAAGAGATTTGTTCTCTTTGTAAGTCTTCTGGTTTATTTGTAAAGGAGAATGGTACAATTTCTTCATCTCCTTTTTGTTCTTCCATCTTAGAGAAGTCAATGGAACGCTTATCAATACGAGCTGGCGTACCTGTTTTAAAACGGAACATTTCGATTCCAAGGCTCTTTAAGGAATCTGTCAAATGAGTGGCTGCGGATAATCCGTTTGGTCCTGTGTAAAGGCTTACATCACCATATACGCAACGCGCATTTAAGTAAGTTCCTGTACATAATACGACTGCCTTACAGTTGTATACGGCACCAGATACGGTCTTAACACCAACAACCTTTCCATCTTCTGCAAGGATTTCTGTTACTTCCCCTTGTCTTAACGTAAGGTTCTCTGTGTTTTCTAATACATAGCGCATCTCTCTGCTGTAATCCGCTTTATCTGCTTGTGCACGAAGAGAGTGTACCGCAGGTCCTTTGGATCGATTTAGCATCTTAGATTGGATAAATGTCTTATCGATATTTTTTCCCATCTCGCCGCCTAATGCATCGATTTCTTTTACTAAATGTCCTTTCGAACTTCCCCCCACGTTTGGGTTACATGGCATAAGCGCAACGCTGTCCATGCTGATTGTGAAAATTAATGTGTTTAATGATAATCTCGCGCTTGCTAATGCAGCTTCGCAACCAGCATGGCCTGCACCAACAACAATCACGTCATATTGTTCATTTACATGTGGCATAATCTTTCCTCTTTCCCTTTTCCCTATTTTCCCATACAGAACTTTTGGAAAATAGTGTTTACTAAGTCTTCGCCAACTTCCTCACCAATGATTTCTCCGAGTTTGCCATATGCATTCATTAAATCAATCGTATAGAAATCTTCCGGCATTCCTGTCTCAATGCTCATTAATACTTGTTTCACACTTGCTAAACTTTCTTCAAGTGCTGCCTTATGTCTAACATTAGTAATATATACTTCATCATTGAAGGATAATTTTCCGTTAATGAATAATTCCTCAACTGTGTTTTCTAATGTCTCAATACCTGTATTATTCTTAGCTGAGATTACAATAACCTCTTTGTTTGTTAGCTTGCGAATTTCGTCTATATCAACTACCTGATCTAAGTCAGATTTATTTATTAATACGATGGCCTTACGCTCTTTGATTAAGTCCATGATCTCATAATCATCCTTATCAAGAGGACGGCTTCCGTCTATTACATATAACACTAAATCTGCGTCTACTGCAACTTTTTTTGCACGGTCTACACCGATTTTTTCAACCACGTCTTCCGTATTACGGATTCCGGCAGTATCAATGATATTTAAAACAACCCCACGTAACTGGATTGTCTCTTCTAAGGTATCTCTTGTAGTACCTGCAATATCTGTAACGATCGCTCTGTCTTCTCCTACTAAGTTATTAAGAAGAGAGGACTTTCCTGCGTTTGGCTTTCCTACGATTGCAGTCTTAATTCCTTCGTGTATAATCTTTCCATTATCAGCGCTCGCTAATAATTTCTCGATATTTTTTATTGTATTATTAACGTGAGCAGTTAACTCATCGGTATATTCTTCGATAATGATGTGTTCTGGATCATCTAATGCCGCTTCAATATAAGCGATATCGTAGATTACAGAATCACGGATCTCTTTTACTTTTTCTAATACAGAACCCTTTAACTGGCTTAAGGAGCTTGATAATGCATATTCACTCTTTGCATGAATGATATCGATTACCGCTTCTGCCTGAGACAAGTCGATACGTCCGTTTAAGAACGCTCTCTTTGTAAATTCTCCTGGTTCTGCAATTCTAGCGCCATATTTGATTACCGTTTGTAAGATCTTCTTTGTAACGATAACCCCACCATGGCAGTTAATTTCAATCACATCTTCTTTTGTATAAGTGGATGGGGCCTTCATAATGGATACCATTACCTCATCAATCACTTCTTCTCCATCTTTAATAAAGCCATAATGAATGGTGTGTGATGGTTGCTCGGATAATACTTTCTTTCCGTTTTTAGAAACATAAATCTTATCAATAATTTCGAATGCCTCATCACCACTTATTCTAACAATACTTAATCCAGCATTATTGAGGGCAGTAGCAATTGCAGCGATTGTATCTGTCTTCACTTTCTTTGTCCCTTCTTTATTTGTTTCCCCTAGAGCGTTTTACTTGAAGTGTAAAAAAGACAGAAGATAGATTATTCCTTCGAATAATCCATCCTCCGTCCCCTCTATTAATCAACAACAGTATTAACAGTTTTATTTGTTTTATTCTGATTGTTGTAGGATTTATAATGATTGTTTGTCCTATTATTATTATTGTGTGTTTTGTAATTCTTCTTAAGAGTAATCACTACCTTACGGTATGGTTCCTCTCCCTCACTATGAGTCTCAACGAATTTATCATATTGTAATGCTGAGTGAATGATTCTGCGTTCGTATGGATTCATAGGTTCAAGTACAACTTGTTTTTTTGTTCTCTTTACTTTAAATGCTAAATTCTTAGCAAGATTTTCAAGAGTCTCTCTACGACGTTCACGATAGTTCTCTGTATCTAACTTTACTTTTAAATAGCCATCTTTGTGATGTTTATTTACTACTGTGCTAGTAAGAATCTGAAGTGAATCAAGTGTTTGCCCGCGTTTACCAATAAGGACACCCATATCATCCCCTGATAAATCAATTTGCATCACACCTTCAAGCTCATCATAATCAATCTCAATGTTAGCTTGAACATTCATCGCATTAAGAATTTTCTCAAGAAAGCTCTTTGCAATTTGCTTGATATCGTTTTTCACTCGTACACGAATCTTTGCTGGTTTTGCAAATAATCCTAAGATTCCATTGCTTTCTTTTTCAATAACTTCATATTCCACATTATCACTTGTTGTTTCAAGTGACATCAATGCTTCAATAAGTGCGTCATCTACTGTCTTCGCTGTAAATTCAACCCAATCCATCATAATTTACTTTTCTCCCTTCTCCCCATTCTTGTTTCCAAGAAGCTTAGCATTTGCAGCAATACTGCTTGCTTTATACGATACATCACTTCGTTTGTAATCGGAAGGTTCATTCTTTTTCTTTTTTACTTTTGCTTTATCTTCAACCGTTTCGATTTCACGTGTGTTTACTTTTGAAATATCTTCAAAGCGAACCGGTTTTAACCCCTGCTTTTCACGTTTCTTATTCTGTTTTTCCAGATTCTTTTTCACTAACTCATCTATGTCCATACGGTCCATGTAACGGTTAACAAAGATCTGTTGAATAATACGATATAAACTACCTGCTACCCAGTATAAACCTACACCGATTGGGAACATGAAACAGAATACCGCTGACATAAGAGGCATCACGATATTCATCGTGCTCATTGTAGATGCCATTGGTGAATCTGGATCTTGGTTCGATTGTGGCATTAATTTTGTTTGTAGATATTGTAAACCACCAGCTAAAATCGGAATAATTACTGCAAAACTTGCAATTCCTGTAGACATAACACTTTCCACAACGTTTAAACCTAGAAATGTATTCATATGTTCTGCCGCAGCTTTAGTTGTTTCAAGATTTGCTAAATACGTTGCATTATTTGCAATTTCCGGAATTGTTTTTAGGAAATCCCAGCCTGTTGCCTTTAATTGCGATAAAAATTCTACTACATTGTTTTGAAGAACTGTATGATCGGCAGTAGATGCCCATTGCTCAAATCCTACCTGAAGTGGCTGGGATAATGCAATGTGCCCTTCCTTTAATGCAGTTGCAAGGGTATTACCAATTCCATCAATACTCATTAAATCCTTTGCGAATGTAGTGTATTGATCGTAGTAGATGCCAACGTATGCTGGGATATGATATACTACGCGGTATAATGCAAATAAAATAGGTAAACTAATTAGCATCGGAAGACATCCAGCCATAGGATTTGCACCATATCTACGGTATAATTCCTGCGTTTCTTCCTGTTGTTTACGCATGGATGCTTCGTCTTTTTTATTTTTATATTTCTTTTGAATTCTAGCAAGCTCTGGCGCTAAACTAGACTGTATTTTCTGAAACTTATATTGTTTAATTGTTAATGGTAACATTAATGTATTTACTAAGAATGTAAATAGGATTAATGTAATGCCGGTATTCTGAACTCCAAATATGTTAAGAAAATCCGCCAACCATTCAAGAATCTGTCCAAGAACCTTTGCAATCGGTCCTAAAATAGAGCCATTTTCTTGCGTTAAAAATATTAGCGACAATTCATTTTCCTCCTTTAAAGAGTATTAAATGTAAGTACTTCGAAATAGTGTCAGTTATGGTACGGGATCATATCCTCCCTTATGAAAAGGGTGACATCTCAAAATTCTTCGAACCGCCAAATATGATCCTTTCACTGCACCATACTTTTCGATTGCCTGTATTGCATATACGGAACAAGTAGGTGTATATATACAGGTTGGCCGTCTCTTTAATGGAGAAATAAATTTTCTATATATTCGAATTAATAACAATAAAAATCGTTTTATCACGATTCCATCATCTCGCTTACAATTTTATGAATTTTTCCAACATGCAGCAAGGCACTTTCAATTTCCTTATACTGCTTGTCCTTTGCCGCAGCCCTTGCGACTACGACAATGTCATAACCTTGTGAAAATTTATCCTGATTTAATCGGTAACTCTCACGAATTAAACGGGTCACTCTATGACGTATAACACTATTCCCTACTTTTTTACTAACAGATATTCCAATTCTATTCCTTGTTAGTCCGTTTTCGACTTTATACATTACTAGGTAACGATTGGCATACGATATGCCTGTTTTATAAACTTGAGTAAATTCCCTTGTCTTCTTTAACGATTCTGACAATTCAAAATCCCCTTTACAATAGGATTATCTCCTTATAAAGCGAAGAAAAGGCCACAAACCTGCGACCTATGCTGATAAACTTTTTCTTCCTTTTGCTCTTCTTCTAGCTAATACTTTTCTACCGTTTTTAGTAGCCATTCTTGCTCTAAAACCGTGAACTTTAGATCTAGATCTTTTTTTAGGTTGGAATGTCATTTTCATTCAAAACACCTCCTTGTTAACACCTAACTATTTATTAGTAAGCGTATCTATTCTATTTTAATAGTTTGAAATATCACGTTATATTATATTAGCATTGCCTGTCTTAGTCAAGACTCTAATATAATTTTGTCTATATCTTACAGTGAATTTCTATCCTGTTCGACGTTATAATTTCCACTTTTCTTATTCTTTAATCCCAAATCGGACAAAAAAATCATTCTTTTGCTTTTCAAAATTGTCGTTTTTTTAACAATCTTTTTATTTTGTTTATTAATTTTTTTAATGGTTGCATATAATAAGTAGAAACCTGTCTGGATCATTTCCACTGAAATTTTTTCAAACTATCCCCATCTATTGTACTACAAAAACACATCTCTGCAAATACTAGAATCTAGTTGTGCATAAATTGGCATTAGTGCACATATTTTTGCACACCATTTCATTTATTCACAAACTAAGAACATCAGTTATCCACATTTTGTTGATAACTTGTGGATAACACTTTGATAATATGTTTATATCTATTATTAGAGCATTTAAAACAACTTATTTATTCAGTATTTCTTAGGTTGTTTATAATTTTTATAATTTATTAACCATCTTGTGAATTTTCACTTAATAAAATGTTGATAATAGCTTGATTTTATGGTATAACTCTTTAGTGCGACATTTTTATCCACACTATGTACAGGTTGTGTATCGTTTATAACGAGGATAACTTGCAAAAATTGTGCTTAATTTTACCGATTATTTTTGTTTTACAGCAAGATATCCACATAGTGGGGAGAATGCACATTGAAAATTAACAGTGATTAGTTTAGTATTATAACAACAAAATTTTATAATTAGGGGGATTATGATGAAAAACATAATTCAAGAAAAGTGGAGTGACATACTCGAAGCACTTAAGATCGAGCATGCTATTTCAGACGTTTCATTCCGAACTTGGTTATTACCATTAAAAGTTTATTCTGTGGATAATGATAAAATTACGATTTTAATTGATGATGTAGTACTCGGTTCTGGAAGTATTGATTTTATAAGTAGAAAATACGGCCTTCCGTTAAAAGTTGCAATCGAAGAAGTGACAGGCCATAACTATGAAGTCGACTTTATTTCTTCGACTCAAGCCAAAACACAAGAGAACAAAAAGACAGAAACTAAAAAGCCAGAACCAGCTGCAAAGAACAAATATCCATTCTTAAATCCACGATATACCTTTGATACTTTCGTTGTCGGAACGAATAATAACCTTGCTCATGCTGCTTCCTTGGCGGTTGCGGAATCCCCTGCAGAAGTTTACAATCCATTATTTATCTACGGAGGTGTAGGTCTTGGAAAGACTCACTTAATGCACTCCATCGCTCATTTTATCTTGGATCACAATCCGGAGAGCAAGGTGCTTTACGTTACAAGTGAGACATTTACCAATGAATTAATCGACTCTATTCGTAACCGAAACGAGAACTCTTCCACGGCTGAATTCCGTGAAAAATATAGAAATATAGATGTTTTATTAATTGATGATATCCAATTTATTATTGGAAAAGAGAGTACGCAGGAAGAATTCTTCCACACGTTCAACACACTTCATGAGTCAAAGAAACAAATCATCATCTCTTCTGATAAACCACCAAAGGATATTGAAACTTTAGAAGAAAGACTTAGATCTCGATTCGAATGGGGCTTAACTGTTGATATTCAGCAGCCGGACTATGAAACTCGTATGGCGATTCTTAAGAAAAAAGAAGAATTAGATGGACTTCAGATTGATGATGAAGTTATGAAGTATATTGCAACAAACATCAAAAGCAATATCCGTGAATTAGAAGGGGCACTTACAAAAATCGTTGCACTTTCTAGATTAAAAAACCGTGAAGTAAATGTAGAACTTGCAGAGGAAGCCTTAAAAGACTTGATTTCTCCAAACAAGCAGCAAGATATCACGCCTGAATTCATTGTGGATATCGTTGCGGAACACTTTAATATTACACCGGCCGAAATCGTATCTTCTAAGAAGAGCCGTAATATTGCATTCCCAAGACAAATCACAATGTATTTATGTAGAAAACTTACAGATGTCTCCTTAAATGACATCGGTAAGAAACTAGGAAATCGTGATCATACTACCGTTTTACACGGAATCAACAAAATCGAAAACGATATGAAGAAAGATGGTAACTTAGAGAACACGATTGCTGTATTAAGCAAGAAAATCTCTCCACAATAGTTATCAACAATATAATGTGTATACATTGTGCACACATCGTGCAAAACTTTTTACCTAAAACTAGCATGTGAATAACTTACACTTCATTCACATTTTTTTTCTGAGTTATTCACACTGTTATCCTTTAGGTTAACTCCGCATTTTATCAGGGCTGTAGAAGTTATCCACAAATTCACACGCCCTAATACTACTGCGGCGAAAATTAATTATTATATATATTAGAAAAATACACGAAGGGAGTTATACACAGACCATGAAAATCATTTGTCCAAAATCAAAACTGGTAAATGGAATCAATATTGTATTGAAAGCTGTTTCCAATAAATCAACAATGCCAATCCTTGAATGCTTAGTAATTGAGGCAACTTCCGATCATATTAAATTAATTGGAAATGACATGGAACTTGGAATTGAAACATTAGTACCAGGAGAAGTTCTTATAGAAGGAACCGTTGCAATCAATGCAAAAGTATTCTCCGAAATCATTCGTAAATTACCAGACAGTGATGTTTCGATCGAAGTGGATGAAAACTATCGCGCAACGATCACATCTGAAAAAGCCAAGTTCAATATCGCTGGTAAATCATCAGATGAATTCCCATACCTCCCTGTGATTGAAAAAACAAATCATGTGACGATTTCAGAATTTACGTTAAAAGAAGTCATTCGTCAAACAGTATTCTCTATTGCTGATAACGAAAGCAATAAGATTATGACAGGTGAGTTATTTGAAATTAAAGATAATCGTCTTAAGGTAGTATCCCTTGATGGACACAGAATCTCTATTCGAAATATCGAATTAAAAAATTCTTACCAAGATATAAAAGTAATCGTTCCTGGTAAAACTTTAAATGAGGTTAGCAAAATCTTATCTGGCGATATGGAGAAAGAAGTGAACTTGTTCTTTACAGACCGCCATATCGTATTCGAGTTTGATAACACAATGGTACTTTCTCGATTAATCGAAGGGGAATACTACAAGATTGAACAAATGTTAAGCAGCGATTATGAAACAAAAGTTACTGTGAACAAACGTGAGTTACTTGACTGTATCGATCGTGCAACCCTATTAATCAAGGAATCTGATAAAAAGCCAATTATCGTAAATGTAAACGATGTAAACATGGAGCTTAAGATCCATTCTTCCATCGGTTCCATGAACGAAGAAATTGATATTAAGAAAGACGGTAAAGATATCTTAATCGGCTTCAATCCGAAATTCTTAATCGACGCCCTTAGAGTAATCGACGATGAAGAAGTGGATATCTATTTAATCAATCCAAAAGCACCTTGCTTTATTAAAGACAAAGAAGAAAGTTATATTTACTTGATCCTTCCAGTTAACTTTAATGCTGGTGCAAACTAAATAAAAACTGACACTGACATATTACCCGGTTACTTCTAATCGGGCGATATGTCTTAGTGTATATTTATGCAAGTTTTTCAAAAATAATGAAAAATAATCTATAACAAAGATTCATAGAAAGAAAAATATGAAAACCATGATGTTTGAAAAATATGGTTAGAAGGAGTTATTATGGATATAATTACACTTAGAGATGAATTTATAAAATTAGGCCAGGCATTAAAAGCAGCCAATCTAGTAGGTTCTGGTGTAGAAGCTAAAATGGTGATTCAAGATGGCCTTGTTAAGGTTAATGGAGAAGTGGAAACACAACGCGGTAAGAAATTATATGATGGGGACATTGTAGAATTTGAAAATGAGCAGGTTATGATTAAAAAATGATAATTAATTCCTTAGAGCTTAGTAATTACCGTAACTATGAGACACTTTCTTTAAATTTTGACAAGGGCATTAATATTTTTTACGGAGATAATGCACAGGGAAAGACCAATATCTTAGAAGCTATCTACTTGGCATCCACTACAAAGTCACACCGGGGCAGCAAAGATCGTGAAATCATAAAGTTACAACAAGACGAAGCACATATTCGTATGAAAACAGAAAAAAACGACATTTCTCATCGTATTGATATGCACTTGAAGAAAAATAAATCCAAGGGAATTGCAATTGATGGGATTCCAATTAAAAAATCTAGCGAGCTGTTAGGTTTTATTAATATTGTGTTTTTTTCTCCAGAGGATTTAAGTATAATTAAGAACGGACCAGGAGAACGTAGAAGATTTATTGACCTCGAATTATGTCAACTCGATAAAGTTTATTTGTATAATTTATCGAAATATAATAAAATAGTATCTCAGAGAAACAATTTATTAAAACAAATTAGTTTTAATCGCTCCCTAATCGATACTTTAGAGATTTGGGACGAACAACTTGTCGAATGCGGCAAGAAGATCATAGAGACGCGTGAGCGCTTTGTGGAGCAACTAAATACAATCGTGTATGAGATACATAAGAAGTTGTCAGGTGGCAAGGAAGAACTTTATGTAAAGTACGAGCCAAATGTCGATGCAGATGTATTTCAAGAAAAGCTTAAGAGAGTATTAGATCGTGATATCCAAATGAAGATGACTTCAGTAGGCCCTCATAGAGATGACATCATGTTTATGGTGGGGGATATCGACATTCGTAAATTTGGATCCCAAGGACAGCAAAGGACATCAGCACTTTCACTGAAACTTGCGGAAATCGAATTAGTACGAAAGACAATCAAAGATGAGCCAATTCTTCTACTCGATGATGTATTATCGGAATTAGATCGTAATAGACAGACATATTTGTTAGATAGTATAGACAATATTCAGACGTTTGTTACATGTACAGGATTAGAAGAATTTGTAAATAAAAGAATAACTATAAATAAAACTTTTCGCGTTGTTGAAGGTACAGTGGAAGAACATTGCATGTAGACAACAAATTGTTTTTTATTAAATTAGGAGGATATATATGAGTGCAGGATATGGTGCAGACCAGATACAAATATTAGAAGGTTTAGAAGCTGTTCGTAAAAGACCTGGTATGTATATTGGTAGTACGTCTTCAAAAGGTTTACACCACTTGGTGTATGAAATTGTTGATAACTCTGTCGATGAGGCATTAGCAGGGTATTGTAGCGAAATTCAAGTAACCATCAATAAAGACAATTCCATTACTGTAGTGGATAATGGACGTGGTATTCCAGTTGGTATTAACAAAAAAGCTGGTTTACCTGCTGTTGAAGTTGTATTCACAATTTTACACGCTGGTGGTAAATTCGGCGGTGGAGGATATAAGGTATCTGGAGGACTTCATGGTG
>CALZJY010000024.1 GCA_945787925.1 uncultured Anaerosporobacter sp.
GATGATGTTCGCACCTGTTTTTTCGTCTCCTTCTAATGTTGCAGCTAATTTAGCAACTTCTTTGGATGCGTGGATGTATGCAGAACCACCACCTGCGATGATACCTTCTTCTACTGCAGCTCTTGTTGCATTTAAAGCATCTTCCATACGTAATTTGTTTTCTTGCATTTCTGTTTCTGTTGCAGCACCAACACGGATTACTGCTACGCCGCCTGCAAGTTTAGCAAGTCTTTCTTGTAATTTTTCACGGTCAAATTCGGAAGTTGTTTCTTCGATTTGAGCTCTGATTTGTGCGATACGGCTTGCGATTTCGTCTTTGTTTCCACATCCATCAACGATGATTGTGTTTTCTTTTTGAACTTTCACAGATTTTGCACGACCTAATTGGTCTAATGTCATATCTTTAAGGTCTAAGCCTAATTCGTCAGATACTACAGTACCACCAGTTAGGATTGCGATATCTTGAAGCATTGCTTTTCTTCTATCACCATATCCTGGAGCTTTTACTGCTACTACGTTGAATGTACCACGTAATTTATTGATTACTAATGTTGTTAATGCTTCGCCTTCTACGTCTTCAGCGATGATTAATAATCTAGCACCTGATTGAACGATTTGTTCAAGCACTGGGAGGATTTCTTGAATGTTAGAGATCTTTTTGTCTGTGATTAAGATGTATGGATCATCAAGATTTGCTTCCATCTTATCCATGTCTGTACACATGTAAGCAGAAAGATAACCACGGTCGAATTGCATACCTTCTACAAGGTCTAATTCTGTTTTCATTGTTTTAGATTCTTCGATTGTGATAACGCCATCGTTAGATACTTTTTCCATAGCGTCAGAAATCATTTCACCAACAGCTTCATCACCAGCGGAGATTGCAGCAACTTTAGCGATTTGGTCTTTACCAGATAATGTTTCGCTCATGCTTGCGATAGATGCTACCGCACATTCCGTTGCTTTTCTCATACCTTTTCTAAGAATGATTGGGTTAGCGCCAGCTGCTAAGTTTTTCATACCTTCGTTGATCATTGCTTGTGCTAAAACAGTTGCTGTAGTAGTACCATCACCTGCTACGTCGTTTGTCTTAGTAGCAACTTCTTTTACTAATTGAGCACCCATGTTTTCAAATGCATCTTCAAGCTCGATTTCTTTTGCGATAGTTACACCATCGTTTGTGATTAATGGAGCACCAAAGGACTTATCAAGTACTACGTTTCTACCTTTTGGTCCTAGTGTTACTTTTACTGTATTAGCTAATTTATTAACGCCTGCTTCTAGAGCTGTTCTAGCTTCAGCACCGAATTTAATATCTTTTGCCATATTATCATTCCTCCATACTTGTTTTTTTGTTCAGATTCTATTCTACAATCGCAACGATATCGCTTTGCTTTACGATAATATATTCTTCGTCTTCTAATTTTACTTCTGTTCCAGCATATTTAGAATAAATAACTGTCTGACCAACTTCTACTTGCATTGTAACTTCTTTTCCGTCTACCATTCCGCCTGGGCCAACAGCGATTACTTCCGCTTGTTGTGGTTTTTCCTTTGCTTGACCTGGTAATACGATTCCAGATTTCGTTGTTTCCTCTGCAACTAGTTGTTTTAATACTACTCTGTCTCCTAAAGGTACTAATTTCATGTTGTGTTCCTCCTTCAATCATTCTAGTTTTTCAATTATTAGCACTCCTCATTGTCGAGTGCTAACTGTTGTTTATATATTAGTAAATTTACCAGCTATTTGCAACTATCTGTATAATGTTAATTCCTCTTATTCCGGAATTTATACTGTATTTCCTTTCATTTTCTCTTTATATCTCTTGCCACCTCATTATATCTTCTATTTTCTCATTTATACCATACCTGCATAGTATAACCAGTTGCTTGTCATCAATGCAAATGCTTGGTAAAATTTAAAGAAATACTACGGATAGAAAGGAATAGGAGAATGAAAGAGAAATTATATACGATTCCAGTAACTGATGCATTCCAACAAGACTGCGAATGTGCCATCTGCGCGATGTACGATTCCTTAGAAAAGAACGCGATCGACTTCACCATGGGTCCAAGCTACATGGAAGACGATATTCGAGAACTGACCAATGCTTCCGGCTTTTGCTCACGCCATATCCCAATGCTGTATACGAATCAAAACCGTCTAGGGCTAGCCCTTATGCTTTCCACCCATATGAAGAAGACAAGGGAAGATATCTCCTCCCTCTCCCATTCTTCCACGCCAGGGAAACGAGGTCTCTTAAAATATAAGAAAAAACCTAAAGAGACTCCGCTTACTGCTTACATAAAACAAGTAGCCAATCGCTGCTTTATCTGTGACCGTATTGAACAGGTCTTCCATCGCTATCTCGTAACGGTGGTCTACCTTTATCGTACTGAGCCAGACTTCCGTGATACCCTGTTAAAAAGCAAGGGGGTATGCATGTCCCACTTAGGAGACCTTCTAGAAGTCGCTAGCACCGAACTTTCTTCTGAACTATATGCAAAGTTCCAAGAAGAACTCGTTGCCCTCTATACAGAAAATATGAAGCGTGTAGAAGAAGAACTTCTCTGGTTTATCGATAAGTTTGATTATCGATTCAAGGACGAACCATGGAAAAACAGCAAGGATGCCCTTCCACGAAGCATCTTAAAAACAAACCATACTTTTGTGGAGTAAACGAAAAAGAACCCGGCTTCCCCCTTTTGGTAGAATCCGAGTTCTTTTTTATTCCTTATTCCCTGCCATAATCCGTTCTTTGATCTCGCGAGCCTTGTTCTTTATACGCTCATTCACAGTTCTAGATACTAAAATTCTAGATACAAGCTTTAATGCTTCCTCTGTCTTTCCTAGTTTCCTAGCAAGCTCCGCTGTTAGATAGTTCAGCGTGTTCTCATCCATACCGCAGATAGGAAAATTCTCTTTCGTAAATGCGGCACAGAATCCTTCATATGCATTGCTTAGAAACTCATATTCGAGCTTTTTTAGACCTAGCTTCACTTGCTCATAGTCTGGTGTCTTAACTGGCAATGTCTCACGCTTTCCCCGATACAACCATGCCAACTTTAAGCATGTATATGCCCGTTCGCCATTTTTGCCTCGTTTCACAATCGTATTGACGAGTGCAAGCTTGTGACGCATAATGGCCTCATCGTACGTAAGCACTTCTCCCGTCTCCTTTAATGGCTTAAAGGAGGATGTGATCTGTTCCCTTACCAATCTGGCCTGCACACTGGTCATATATCCAAAGAATCGAGCCAATGCCGCATATCCACATTGGGGACATACGATTGCATCATATTTCAAAGCATCAAGCTCTTGATATCTTGGACGCAAATCCGTATCTGCCGAAACTAGCTTCACTCTTCCTGTCTTTACGGTCCTTGCTTTGAAGACATGGTCACATACCGGACAGGTATGTGTTTTCTCAAACAGGAAATCTGGCTCTGCTAGCTGCTTCTTCACAGCACTTTGTCCTTGGTTTGAGTCGGGTTTTGTTTCGCGTTCATAGACTTCTAGTCCTTTTAGTTTTTCTAGCCCAAACTGTTCTAATCCCGAAAACAAATCCCCCATTTACATTCCCCCTATCTCGTCTCTATTTGCTAGGCTTGTATGAGCTCTTAAGTGATACGATTCGGTTGAATACTAAATGTTCTGGGCTTGAATCTTTATTATCCACGCAGAAGAATCCAGTACGTACGAATTGGAAGCTATCATAAGCTTTTGCATCCGCTAACGCTGGCTCTACGTAACAGTCTTTTAATGTTACTAAAGAAGTTGGATTTACGTTTACAGATCCATCTTCATTGTATACACCTTTTTCTTCATCTACTAAGTTTTCGTATAAACGAACTTCTGCTTTTACTGCATGTCTTGCAGATACCCAGTGGATTGTTCCTTTTACTTTTCTGCCTGTAAATCCGGAACCACTCTTAGTTTCTGGATCGTACGTACAGTGAATTTCTGTTACTTTGCCAGTCTCATCTGTTACGAAGCTTGTGCAAGTTACGAAGTATGCATGCATTAAACGAACTTCGTTTCCTGGATATAATCTGAAGTATTTTTTAGGTGGCTCGATCATGAAGTCTTCACGGTCGATATATAATTCACGACAGAATGGAACTTGACGAGAACCTAATTCTTCGTTTTCTTGGTTATTCATAACGTCAAGATATTCTACTTGATCTTCTGGATAGTTATCGATTACTAATTTGATTGGATCAAGTACTGCCATCATTCTAGATTTCTTTAATTTTAAATCTTCACGGATACAATATTCTAACATTGCCATATCGGAAGAACTATTTGCCTTACTTACACCGGATAATTCCATAAACATACGGATTGCTTCTGGTGTGTAACCACGTCTTCTAAGAGCCGCAATTGTTACAAGTCTTGGATCATCCCATCCATCTACGATACCGTCTTCTACTAATTTTTTGATGTAACGTTTTCCTGTCACTACATTAGTAAGGTACATTTTTGCAAACTCGATTTGTTTTGGTGGATGTTCATATTCTAATTCTGTTACCACCCAGTCATATAACGGACGGTGATCTTCGAATTCTAATGTACAGATAGAATGGCTGATTCCTTCGATCGCATCTTCGATTGGATGTGCGAAATCGTACATTGGGTAGATGCACCATTTGTCTCCTGTATTATGGTGTGTCATACGTGCAATACGATAAATGATTGGATCACGCATGTTGATGTTAGGGCTAGACATATCGATCTTAGCACGTAACACTTTTGAACCATCTGCAAATTCACCATTTTTCATTCTTTCAAATAAATCAAGGTTTTCTTCTACGGAACGATCACGGTATGGACTGTTCTTTCCTGGTTCTTTTAAAGTTCCTCTATATTCACGAATTTCTTCTGGAGTTAAGTCGCAAACATAAGCTTTTCCTTTTTTAATTAACTTCACAGCAGCTTCATACATTTGTTCAAAGTAATCTGATGCAAAGAATACGCGGTCCTCAAATTCGCCGCCAATCCATTCAACGTCTTCTTTGATGGATTTTACGAATTCCACTTTCTCTTTTGTTGGATTTGTATCATCAAATCTTAAGTTGAATTTACCATTGTATTTTTTAGCTAATCCGCTGTTTAAGATAATGGATTTGGCATGTCCGATGTGTAAATAACCATTTGGTTCAGGAGGAAATCTCGTAATTACTTCCTCACAACGTCCTTCCGCAATGTCCTTATCTATAATTTGTTCAATAAAATTTTTTGAAATGTTTTTTTCGTCCATTAAACAATCATCCCTTTCTCGTACTTCTAAAAGTCCTATCGTATAATTACAGACTAATTTTAATCATACATAGAATATTACCACATTTGTTAATAATTATAAAGGACTTATTTCATAGTTGAAATAAGTCCTTTTCTTCGTTCCATATTATCTAAAATAATGCCCGCCAATAAATACCGCTTTGGGATATTTTTTCTTGATTGCTTTTTTGCTTTTATACATTGTAAAGAAATATGTATTCTTTTTTACTACATGTTTGCCAGCTAAGGCTTCTTTGGCTGCTTTCTTACAAGCTTCCATTTGTTTTTTCTCACCGTAACCGTATTTTTGCTTTCCATCATATTTCTTTAATGCTTTATCTAATCTACCAGATCTCGCTGGTGTAAATTGTCCTTTTTGATAAATAACACCTTTTACTGTGTTAGGGAATTTTTTGCTTTTGACTCTATTTAATACTACGTTTCCTACTGCTACTTTCCCTTTGTAAGGCTCATTTCCTGCTTCACAGTAGATAATTGTCGTTAATAAACGTAAATCATTTTTTGAATAAGATTTTTTTGATGCTGCAGATGCTGATGTACCAACAGTTCCTAGTACCATGGTAACTACTAACAAACCAAGTAAAAACTTTTTCATTAATGTTTTCATATGCATTCTCCTTTTCCGAATTTTTATTTATTAAAATCTCTGTTAATATCTCTTTACAATCTTATGTATTTTAGAAACACATTTTCATAATTAGAAATAAGTTGTTAACATTTATGTAATAATTATACCATAGGAAATCAAAAAATCAACCCTTTTATGGCTTTTTTCTATCGCTATGATGCTACAAGATTCGATTTTTAAATATTTTTGTTGTGTTTTTGCATAAGTTTATACTATTTTTATACGCACTTTTTATTTATATTGTATATTTTAAGTTATTAACATTTTGTTTCATTGGATAATTGGTGTAATTCTATACAAAAATATGAATCATTTTTACGAAAAATGCCAATATTTTTTCAATAAAAAAGCTTGCAAACCCTTATTCTATGAGGGTTCCCAAGCTTTTTGCCATTGAATTTTACTCCAAATTTTATATGCTTTTTTTATCTTTTTACCTGTAATAATACCTGTTTTAGCTCTAATTTTCCTCCAAAAAGATCTAATGCACTTCCAATTGTTACGTCTATTTCATTCTTTCCTAACGTTTTTAATTGTTCAATATCTTTATAAGAAGAAACACCTCCTGCATAGGTTGCCTTGATGCCTTTGGCATTAGCAAGAATCGTTACGACTTCTTCCTCAATTCCATTTGCCATACCTTCTACATCTACTGCATGAATCAGGAATTCATCACAATAGGTAGAAAGTTCTTCTAACAAGGTCGTCGTCAATTGCTGTTTCGTAAACTTCTGCCACCGATCTGTCACTACATAATAGCTGTCTCCCCGCTTCCTACAGCTCAAATCCAATACGAGGTGTTCCTTGCCTACTGCATCACTGATCTTTTGCAGATGGTGATAATTGATTTGGCCATCTTTAAATACATAGCTTGTTACGATTACATGGCTTGCTCCGGCTTCAATAAATTCCTTTGCATTCTCATCCGTAATTCCTCCTCCAACCATAAGGCCGCCTGGAAATTCTTTCAATGCCTCCATTGCTTGTCTTACATCTTCTTTATAATAAGAAGACTCTTTTCCATTTAATAAGATGACATGACCGCCAAACAGGCCTAATTGCTTATAAATGGAGGCATAGGCCCTTGCTCCTTCGCTAGATACAAAATTCTCCTTTGCTTGGTCATTTTCGTCTAACAAGGTACCGCCGACGATTTGTTTTACTTGTCCATTATGTATGTCGATACATGGTCTAAATCTCATTCGTTCTACCTCATTTCCT
This sequence comes from uncultured Anaerosporobacter sp., assembly GCA_945787925.1. GTDB lineage: Bacteria > Bacillota > Clostridia > Lachnospirales > Lachnospiraceae > KM106-2. The sequence goes on from CALZJY010000024.1 coordinate 7,152, forward strand.
TCTATTGTTATTATGTACTCGATATCACTCCTATTCTAAGCGACCATCCTTGGAATTACAATATAGAACATAGTGTGTGTTCCACACACTCTCACGACTTCCAACCTACTCAGGAAACACACTCTTTGCCGCGCCGAGGGGGATTCTTCGCAATTCCTATGCAAGAAACAACAACAGAGAAGCGTGCCTGCTGCTTCTCTGTTTCTACCATCTTGTATTTCTTGATTATACTGCGTGAAAAGAGGCACATTCCGTTCCTCTTGCCGAATGTGAGCCACATCCGCAAATATCGATACCATCCGCACAGCAAACATTGCTGTCATTATATGCACAATGCTCTGCTAGACAACATACGGAAGTTTCTTTCGTCACCCCTCCACAATATTCACAGTTTGTAATCGTTTCTGTACGGTCACGGAACGATCCACAACACGTGGAATGGGCATCTACTGCATTCTCTCCCGCAACACGGATTTCTTTTAATGCACATAGATAATCATAATTATATGCGCAATTCTCCACGCTACATACTAAGTTAGGCATACGCTTGCTCCTTCATTCTAAAGAAATTATGTCTATGTGTACTATTTTCTTTGATTTTGTGGGCCGATGCCTTCTCTTCTTACATTATGTGTCTGGTTTTGATTCTCTACTTTCACTTTGTTTGTCACGCTGTTAAATTCTTCATTGGATTTTTTCTGCGCTTGTTCTTCTTTGAAAAACTTTTCCATATTAATCACCTCATTGTTAGTATGGAACAAGCGGTTGGTTTTATTCTTCTGATATGGTAACGGTACAGCTTTTCTTTTTTCCACTCTTCGTTCTTACGGTGATTGTGACCGTACCATTCTTTTTCGCCCTTAGCCTGCCGCTTCCGCTGATGGAGGCAATTTTCGTGTTGCTGCTAGACCAGGTGATGCCTTCGGTTGCATTTGATGGAGCGATTGCAATATCGATTTGATACGTTCCTTTCTTTCCTATAAACACCTCATCTGGAAGAACGATCGAGGTAATCTTAATTTCTTTCTCTTTTTTAGGAGCTTGCGTCTTTTTCGGAGCCTCTGTCTTCTTTGGAGTCTTCGTTGGTTCTGGTGCTTTTGTCTTCTCTGGGATTATTGTTTTTTCTGGAACCTTTGTCTTTTCTGGCTCCTTTGTCTTCTCTGGCTCTTCTTCTTTTTCTGTTTTAATCGGAGTCGGCGTCTTTTCCATAGGCTCCTCAATCTCCTTATCTTCTGGCTGACCATCCTTCTCTGACATATCCCCTTGTAACAGCTCATCCTCCATTACTGCACCAACTACCACGCGGTCTGGTGTGCTCGTTGCTTCTTCCATCACTTCCTGTCCTACACCATAGGTAGCGCCTTTCTTCGTAATCTGCTTGCCCACTTCTTTTTCACGATTCTTATGGGTAATCGTACGAAATACTGGCACTATGATAGAAAGCAATAGGATCGAGCAAAGACAGATGGTAATAATCTTTGCCTTTTTCGAGCCTTTCTGTTTCTTTCCTTCTGTCTGGGTATCCGCCTGTGCTTCGAGTACTCCCTGCCTCATTGGGGATTGCGGTGGTGGAAATGCCGATGGCTGGCTCGACGGCCTCCCCCACATTGATGCTCCCTGGGATGGCTTTTGCTGCTTATTCTCCTGCTCATGGTAAAGCGTCGTACTATTCTCCTGCTCTTTCTCTGCCTGCCGGATCTGCTCCGCTAACTCTGGATCACAACCAAACAACTGCTCTGGAGACAGCTTGATGGTCTGTCCATCTCCTACAAAATAAGCGGGAAGAGGACTCTCTTTTAGTTGTTTTTCCTGCTCCTTTTCTTCCTCTAACTGACGTTGTTTTTCCTTTTCTAACTCCTGAATCTGCTTTAAAAGATCGGGAGAATCTCGATATACTTGGTCCAAATCCAACCTCGTCGTCTCGTTGGACGCTGGCTGCTGTAGTAACTCGGTTTCTGAATATGCTCCATTTAGATACTTCATGCACTGGCTTGCAATCGTTGGAAACCATGAACTTACGACTACATTCTTGATGCCTGCAAAGTAAAGTGACTGTAACATTGGGTCGTTATTCATTAGACCGCTGGCAATCACGGTAAGCTGGCCTCCACTCTGTGTCTGAAGATATTTTAACTGCTTAATAAAAGAATCGGGATCCTCTTGGAATGAAAGAATATTTATAATGATATGGGTATGTGGAATCGCCTGGGCAGTTTCCTGCAATCCCTTTATCGTATGTACGTCCGTAATCATCCGTATCTCATCGGTACTCTGCTTTGCAATTTCCTGTACGAATGCCTCGTCTCTTCGTTCTCCTATATATAAAATCATAAATCGACCCCCGTTTCTCCATAATATGTTAATTTTATCATCTTTTTTACATTTAAACAATGGCATGTCCTTTTTTCGGCCTGTATTTGTAACGATTGCGCTTTCTCTGACTCTCCCTTTCTTTTATCTTTTTATTTATAAGTCAACACTCCGTTTGTCTTAAGATTCTTCGTTACTTATTTAAAATCAAACAATTATCCTCCAAACGTGTTGACTTTTCATTACAGTCTCGTATAATAATAACAACTTAGGAAAGCAAAGGCGCTTTACACTTAATTGTGTAAGGTGCCTTTTTCTATGTTATGAGTGAAAGTTCTACAACATAGCTCGTCCAGCTTTCCTATTATTCGCAAGATCGATGGCAGACTCCTCCCTCTTGCAAATCAAATTATTAGGAGGTATGTTTATGGAATTTTCAGCAGTAAACACAATATGGGTCTTAGTAGGGACCGCATTAGTATTCTTTATGCAAGCTGGTTTCGCCATGGTGGAAACTGGTTTTACAAGGGCAAAGAATGCCGGTAATATCATTATGAAGAACTTAATGGATTTTAGTATCGGTACTCCAATCTTCTGGCTGATCGGATTTGGTTTGATGTTTGGTGAGGGCAACAAGTTCATCGGTTCCATCGGCGGTCTAGCAACCGAAGCAAACTATGGAACTAGCATGTTGCCAGATGGCGTTCCGTTCCTCGCATTCTTAATCTTCCAAACTGTTTTCTGTGCTACAGCAGCAACAATCGTATCTGGTGCTATGGCAGAGCGAACAAAATTCATTTCTTATTGTATCTACAGTTTAATGATTAGCTTAGTCGTTTACCCAGTCTCTGGTCACTGGATCTGGGGCGGTGGCTGGTTATCCGAAATGGGATTCCATGACTTCGCTGGTTCCTGTGCCGTACATATGGTAGGTGGGGTTGCCGCTTTCGTTGGTGCCATCATCCTTGGACCTCGTATCGGAAAATATGGCAAGGACGGTAAAGTAAATGCAATTCCAGGTCACAGCTTGACACTTGGTGCATTAGGTGTATTCATCCTTTGGTTCTGCTGGTTCGGTTTCAACGGATGTTCTACTGTTTCCATGGATAGTGATGCTGCAATCGAAAGTGCATCTAAAATCTTCGTTACAACGAACTTAGCTGCTGCCGTTGCTACTTGCACCGTTATGTTACTTACTTGGTTCCTTTATAAAAAACCTGATGTTTCTATGACACTCAATGGTTCTCTTGCAGGTCTTGTTGCAATTACTGCAGGTTGTGATACGGTAAGTCCACTCTCTGCAGCAATCATTGGTATCGCATCTGGATTTATCGTAGTATTTGGTATTGCATTCATTGATAAAAAATTAAAAGTCGATGACCCTGTTGGTGCTGTTGGGGTTCATGGTTTAAATGGTCTCTTTGGTACGATTGCCGTTGGTTTATTCTCTGATGGTTCTGGTACGGACTGGAAAGGTCTCTTCACTGGTGGCGGTGCTCATTTACTTGGTGTGCAAGCACTTGGTGTAGTTGCCGTAATCGCTTGGGTTGCCATTACAATGACAATCGTATTCCTAGCTTTAAAACATACCATTGGATTACGTGCAAGCAAAGAAGAAGAAATCCTTGGTCTTGATACGACAGAACACAACTTACCTTCTTCTTATGCAGACTTCTTACAAGTTCCAGATCAACTTACTTCTAGTCTTTCAGGTTCTTCTGAAACTGCAGCTCCTGCTCCTGTAGATAGCGCAGTTCCTGTTCAAGTCGTAAGCGAAGATGGTGCTCCTGCTAGCGATGTAAAATTATCGAAAGTATCGATTATCTGTAAACAAAATAAATTTGATGAGTTAAAAGAAGCATTAAATGAAATCGGTGTTATGGGTATCACCGTAACTCAAGTACTTGGATGCGGTGTTCAAAAAGGTGCTGCAAAATACTATCGTGGTGTTGCAGTAGATGTGGTTGTCCTTCCAAAAGTAAAAGTCGATGTAGTTGTTAGTAAAGTTCCTGTACGCCTTGTGATTGAGACTGCGAAAAAAGCATTATATACTGGCAACATTGGCGATGGTAAGATTTTCGTATACGACGTTGAGAACGTTATAAAAGTTAGAACTGGAGAAGAAGGATTTGACGCCCTACAAGGCTAAACTTATATTCTCCTCTGTCCTATGATATAAAACGAAATAGGAGCCGTGCAATTTCCTTGATTGCATGGCTCCTATTTTCGTCTTTTTTCTTCCACAGGCTATCCTACTCTTTCCTCATTTCGAAGCATCCACAAAATACTTACAAACAATCCGATTACAGATCCCATAATTGCAGTACAGATTCCCCCTACGATTAACGTATCCTTTGTTCCAATATCACTGATTGCCACCACTAAAAAAAATGCAAGCGCAAGCAGACAGGCGTAGCCAATCACATGAATCGTGATAAATAGATGGATCTCACTTATGCCACATACGTTTGCTAACTTCTTTGACAAATTCCAGATAGACTTCATATACAGGTCTCCTTGCTCTCCCCCTTGCTACCATTGTATGTAACTTTCAATATTATGGTACAAAAAATAGGGCAGCAACCTGCCCTACTAAGACTATGGACAAACGAACATGTTCTGTTCCTGCCCTATTCTCTTATATCAAATACGATTCTAATTTCTGTCCCCACGCCTACCTCGCTCTCTAATTCTAACGTGGCATTCTTATGGAGTGCGACAATATGTTTTACAATAGCAAGGCCGAGGCCTGTTCCTTCTTTCACCTTGCTTCTACTTTTGTCTACCCGGTAAAATCGTTCAAAGACACGTTCCTGATTCTCTTTCGAGATTCCAATTCCCGTATCCTTTACGCTTACAATGACCTTATGCTCTGCTTCCCTTGCAAAAACTCCTACGATTACGCTTCCATCCTCTTTGTTATACCGCATGGCATTATCACAAAGATTGTAAATGACTTCTTCCATCATTCCCTTATTTGCCATGACGTAAGCTTTCTCACCTTCGATTTGCAGGCTTACTTGATGTTTCTTCGCATTCATCTGTAACATATCTACACAATTCTTGGCAACCTGATATACGTTCACCCGCTCAAATGCGACCTCTTGTTCCGCATGGTCAAGCTCGGATAAACGAATCGTATCGTTAATCAGTGTTAGCAGCCGGTTACAATTTCTATGAATTTCGGAAGCAAAACGGATCACGTCCTCATCCGTCGCCATTCCATTTTCAATCAGTTCGGAATATCCAGAAATTGCAGCTAAAGGAGTCTTCAACTCATGAGAAACATTGGCAGTAAACTCCTGGCGCATCGTGGCATTGTTCATAATATTCTCATGCTGCTTACGAATCGTTGCCATAAACGGTGCAAGCTCCTTATATACTACTGGAACCTCGTCATCCAAATGATTCGCTAGCTCCTCAATTGGATGAATCAGACTCTTTGTGAGCAAATGAGAGATCACGGCACATACAATGAATAAGACCACACATACTACTCCCATGGCTGGAAATGCGTTCATATATACGCTCATAATGCTATGGGATTCTTTTGCCACTCGAAGGACCGATCCATCTTTTAGACGTACTGCATAATAAAATGCTGTCTTTTCCAACGTATCAGACTTCCTTATGATGCTGCCCTCTCCTTTTTGAAATGCCTGCTCTACTTCTGGTCTCTGTCCATGGTTTTCAAGCCCTCCAATATCTACATTGGAATCAAACACTACCGTTCCTGTTCCGTCAATTATGGTGACACGTAACTCTCCTAACTCTTCACGCAGCGTCTTTGTATCCAATTCTTTATACGCACTGGTAGATACCAATAGCTTTGCATAGGTCTGCA
>CALZJY010000025.1 GCA_945787925.1 uncultured Anaerosporobacter sp.
TTATTTCCCGTTTTTTTCTTGTTGTATTTTAGCACAATGGATGAGATGTATTCTGCAGCTAAATCAGACTGTTTGTCTGTAATGGCAACGGTACTTGCACATCCTGTCAAGCTAATTGCCACCGTAGCAATCAACAGTACTGATAATACCTTTTTTCTCATTTGTAATCCCCCTGTTAATTTATCATTTCTTTATAATATTAGCACTTATTTCATATTTCGGCAATTCTAAATTATGGTTTCGTGTTCCTATAAAAATTAAAAGACTGAAACCACAGCCTTTTAATTTTTCGTATCAATATCGAACCAGAACTCTACTCCATTCTCACGATTGTACCCACCACAAGACTTGTTGTGGGCATTCATAATAGCTTTTACGATCGATAGTCCAATCCCATTTCCACCATATTCTCTTGTTCTAGCTTTATCCACCTTATAGAATTTCGTCCAAATATGTGGAAGAGCTTGCTCTGGGATTGGATTGCCCGTATTAAATACACTGACTCTTGCTTCCTCTCCTCTTCGTTCTATCCGAATCTCGATTTGGTTTGGCTCTTTGACATGGTTAAATGCATTACTAATATAATTCGTAATGACTTCTTCAATCATATACTCATCCGCCCAAACATAAAGAGGCGGCTGCTCTTCAAATTGAATGGTGACCCCACGCTCCTCTGCAAGGATTGCATACGAATTCACTACCGACCGTACTACCTCTACAATATCAAAGTGATCGAACTCGATCATATTGTTGCTAGACTCAATCTGATTCAACGTAAGCAGCTTCTTTACCATGGTATTCATCTTATTGGCTTCATCAATAATAACCTCACAGTAGAACTCCCTGCTTTCTTGATCCTCGGAGATATTATCCTTTAACCCTTCGGCATACCCTTGAATCAAGGCAATCGGAGTCTTCAGTTCATGCGTAACATTGGATAAGAATTCTTTTCTCATCTCATCAATCTCGATCTTATTTTTAATATCCCTTTGTAGCTCGTTATTAGCCCGTTTTAAGTCAGAAATCGTAACCTCTAACTGATTCGAAAGTACATTGATACTATTTCCTAACGCTCCTATTTCATCTTTAGAAGTATCCTCATATTTTACCGAGAAATCTAGCATGCTCATTCGATGTGCGATATTGGATAATTCATAAATAGGCCTTGTAAACTTACGGGACACGAAATACATCACAATACTTCCCACTAGGATAATGAAGAATCCTACATAGCCCAAAAACTGATTGGAGATTCTAGCACTCTCACGGACTCCTTCAAAATTCGTGCGGATATAGATAAAATTATTTCCTTTTAGATTCCCCATAAGATCGATATAATACGTCTGATTTGCCATATCGAACACTTTGGCAATCGTATACGTATCTGTATCCTTTAATCGCTCAAAACGCTTCTCTGGCTTATCTCCCTTCTTAGGATCATCCATTTTTCCTTCTTTCATATGAACATTCCACTGAGGATCGCTAACATAAGAAAAGAATCTTAATGCACTCATAATAACACGATTTGCCTGGGCAGTATTATAATTTGGCCAATAGAGGCTTGGCCCTAGGTTTGGCAAGCTATAATTTAGTATATAAATAGAGACTCCGTTATTCGCCTCAAGCTGTCCCATCTCTGTATTAAACTTTTCCTCAGCTTCTTTGCTGTTACAATAATAACGGTCATAGTCTTCATTATAGGTTTGGTATTTGTCTAACAGTTCCTCCACCTGCTCCTCTACTTCTCCACTATTCTTTACCTTATAGTTTCTGTAGTATTCCTCCAAAAACCATTTGTTCACGCCCCAGCAGATTAAAATAGAGGACAGCAACAACACCGTAGTAATACCAATCATTTTAAATTTGATGGAATGTCTCACTGCTGCCGCCTCCTATTCCGTCACTTCAAACTTATAACCCATTCCCCAGATCGTCTTAATATATTGACCTTTATCACCCATCTTGCTACGAAGCTTCTTTACATGTGTATCAATCGTACGGGCATCTCCATAATAATCATAATTCCATACATTGTTTAGGATACGTTCCCGCGACAGCGCCACACCTTTATTCACAATGAAGTAAGTAAGTAGCTCAAACTCCTTAAAACTTAAATCAATGGACCTTCCGTCGATTTTCACTATATGAGCAGCCTTATCTAACACAATGCCGCCAATTTCAATTATCTCATCCTCTTTTTCTGCACTACGTCTCAATACGGCTTCTACACGTGCCACCAAGATCCTCGGACTAAATGGTTTTGAAATGTATTCATCAATCCCATATTCAAATCCCATCAATTCGTCTCGCTCATCACTCTTTGCTGTAAGCATGATAATCGGCACCTTGGAATACTGTCTGATTTCCCTACAAACCTGATAGCCATCCATTTTCGGCATCATGACGTCTAAAATGATTAAATCGATATTTTTTTGAGTAAAGAAAATATCAACCGCCTGTTCGCCATCTTCTGCTTCTACCACTTCATAGTTGCTTCGAACTAAAAAATCCTTTACAAGCTTTCTCATTCTGCTTTCGTCATCTACAACAAGTATTTTCATTCTTAATCACCAAATCCTTTCAACCACACGGTTCCTCTCATATACCTCTAACATAGCATCATATTATGACCATTGTGTGAAAATCTGTATTGAATTATTTCATTCTTGCTTCTTTCTCTTGCAGAGCTGCTTCTCGTTCTTCTAACTGCTGCTCTTTTTGCTGCAGTTGTTCCTTCCATGCTGCATACTCATCTTGAACCTTCGTCTTTGCTGCCTGTTGATTGTTTTTCGGTCCATAGTACGTAATCGCAAACATCGCTGCAATAATGGCTATCAATGCAACGTTAAGGTAGCTACTTCTCATACGCTTATTTGCTAATGCTTCATATTCCTTCTTATAATCTTTCTTTGGCTTCTCCACCACATGTCTCGCCTGCTTCTTAAGCTTGATTGGCGCAACTACTTCCTCCGGAAGAAGCTGTTTCGCGATAATGATTCTACGAAGGTTTTCCATAAATGTATATCCAATGATTGTTTCAAACATATCTTTTTCTACTAGACTTTGATATACCTTCACTATTGATTTTGGATTTTTAAAATCAGACTTTGCTCGAATATACGCAATGGATTCCTGCTCCTTCTTCGCTTTCTCGTATTCTTCCCTCGTTGCAAATTCAAACCCTTGCACGATCCATTCTTTTGTCATCTATTTTCCTCCTGGGTATACTAATCCCCATTTTTTTCTTATCGTATCTAAAATGCCCATAATCATTTCTGCATCTTTCATCGGATGAATGCTCCTCTCTAATTCCCCTTGTAGGATACATGCATTTACTTCACGAATCTCATACTCATATCCATTCGCATCAAATGCCAATTCTACCTTCTCTACTAACGCACCTGTCTGATCATAACGTGTTGCCTTGGTTGCTCCATAGAAATCCTCTACAACGATTTTCCCTTTCGTCCCAGTGATCACCGCATCTGTACCGATTTCTCCGCAAATAGAAGAATGCAACGTTACGACTGGTCCATCCTCATATTCAAATTGTAATGCATTTACTTTATCGACACCAGTTTCTGAAAACTTAGCGACTGCATGAATTTCATTTGGCATCTTCCCTAATACTTCTAACGCATACGTAATTGGGTAAAGTCCAACATCAAGTAATGCTCCACCACCTAATGCCTTATTATATAATCTGGATTCTTTTGTCTCTTCTGCAATAAACCCAAATTTCGCATCCATAAACTCTATCGTTCCTATCACATCCTGTTCCAACCACTGTTTTACATGATTCGTGATTGGAAGGAACTTGGTCCACATTGCTTCCATCAAAAATACGTTTGCATCTTTTGCAAGTTCCGCTAACATTTTTGTATCTTCTTGATTTAACGTCATTGGCTTTTCACATAATACATGCTTTCTATGCGCAATACATAAGGAAGCATTTGCAAAATGCTCACTATGCGGTGTTGCAATATATACTGCATCGATCCTTGGATCGTGAACTAACTCTTCATAAGAACCATAGGAAGTTGTAATTCCATACTCCTTTGCAAACTGATTGGCTCTTTCCTGTGTTCTAGATGCCACTGCAATGAGTTGGGCATCCTCTACCACTTTCATCGCCTCTACAAATGCCTTAGAGATATATCCCGTTCCAATAATTCCCCATCTAATTTTCACTGCTTTGTTGTCCTCCCGTTTGTTTCTTTCTCTATTCTAGCTTTTTTGATATAAAAATGCAATTTTTTCTCTCTTCCCATGGAATTTATGTAGAAACCACAGCTTTAAAATAGAAGATTCTAATTGTTTTTCACTAAACAAATAGGCAAGCACACCTACTTAAAACTAGTACTGTTGCTTGCCTATTTACCTATTATTTATTATTCTGACTGAAATTATGACTAGAAGAAGATCTCATAGAGTCTCCGCTCGTATAATTGGTTGCTCTATCTTTTGAATATTCATGATTATTAATTACGGAATTTCCATTTCCTTTTCCAGCTTTTTTATCTGTTATATTTGAATTGGAATTTTTCATTGTTTCAATCTCCTTTATTAATCAATTTTACAGCCAACATTTTCGATACATGATTTAATGACAGACTCATTGGTTTGTTCATTATATCCCACTTCAACAGAGCTTCTAGCAGCATCAACATTAACCATAGAGATTCCATCTATTTTGTTTAATGCATTTCTAAGCTGTGTCTTTACATTTGCATTTTGTATTCCGCTTACATTGTAGTGTACTTTGTTCATGTAGGTCTCCTTTCAAACTGTGTAAATAATATCAACTACAATATCATTAATATTTGATTTTAAAAGGAATGTCATACTAGGAAAAAGTAGTAATCTTGATTGCTTGGTGAGATATACGGTAATGTTTTTTATAATCAATTACGTTGTAACAAACAAACGAGAAGAAACACACTTTGCGAGTTTCTCTCGTTATCGCGACAGTCGCCAAGGTCATGCAAGCAAGACTTTGGCTCGTTGTTCGCGTAAATCATAAAAACGCCCCATTTTTTCGGGGCGTTTTAAATTTATACTTTAAAATTCGGAACCAATCGTATAGAATAGATACATACTGGAATAATAAAGAAACGGAGTGATTGTATGGCTAGACTAATTGATGGAAAGCAAATATCCACACAGATTAAAGAAGAATTAAAAGAAAAAGTTAGTGTATTAAAGCAACAAGGAAAAGAAATCACGTTAGCAGTAATTCAGGTAGGAGCAGATCCTGCAAGTTCCGTATATGTAAGAAATAAGAAAAACGCCTGTGAATATATCGGTATCCGCAGCTTAGCGTATGAATTAGAAGAGACAGTAACGGAAGAAGAGTTAGTAAGGCTTGTAGAAGAGTTAAATGATAGGGAAGACGTACATGGAATCTTAGTACAGTTGCCATTGCCAAAACATATTAATGAAGATTTAATCATCAAGACTATTTCACCGAAGAAAGACGTTGATGGCTTCCATCCAATGAACGTTGGAGCCCTTACAATTGGACAACCTAGTTTTGTTTCCTGTACGCCAGCAGGAGTTATTCAATTATTAAAACGTTCCGATATTTCCATCGAAGGAAAAGAATGTGTTGTAATTGGCAGAAGCAATATTGTTGGTAAGCCAATGGCAACGCTTTTATTACAAGAAAATGGAACCGTAACCATTTGCCATTCAAGAACAAAAAATTTAAAAGAAGTGACGAAGAGAGCAGATATTTTAGTGGTAGCAATCGGCAAGCCGAAATTCGTAACAAAAGAGTTCGTAAAAGAAGGTGCTGTAGTTATCGATGTTGGAATTCATAGAGATGAAAATAATAAATTATGTGGCGATGTAGATTATGAGGATGTCGTAGATCATGTAAGCGCAATTACACCAGTGCCAGGCGGTGTTGGACCGATGACAATCTCTATGCTTATGAATAACTGCGTGGAATCCATTAATTTATAAGCTAAGAGGGAGAGCATATGTTATTCACGGAAGAAATTTATTTTAAGAATGATTTTTATACCGTTTTGCTTCGTGAAGCAGATAATTTGCTTATGGAAGTAGTAAGAGAGCATAAGCCAATCTGGAAATCATATTCAGGGGATGTCATTGCATCCTACGATTTACAGAACTATATGTTGACATTACAAGACCTGATTTTGGACAAGCACTTGATGAAAGACAATGAGAAGTTTTATGACCGTGAACCAAGTGTAGACTTAATTACAGGAAGTAAAGTGTTTGATAAATTGAACTGTCCAGTAAAATATACAGGACATATTATTGTAGCCAAAGACATCGTAGATACATTTTCTTATGATGGGGACCAGGCAGAATATCCATGTTTTTGTTATAAAGAAGTGTATGAACTATGTTTTGAACAAGGAGCATTAGTCACTTCCATCGACCATAGCAAGGCAATGGTTCGTATTCGTAAAAACATTGAAAAAGGATTACGTAATGTAAAGAATACGAAAGATATTCGTTGTATCAATCGATTTTTGAAACAGACGTTCTGTCATGATTTTGAACGAAATCGTAAGTTACGTAAACTAAAGAATAAAGTCTACCGTGTAAAACGTAAAGTCTATGGAGAATAAAAAGAGAGGTATCTTGCTAACGATTGGTTAGCAAGATACCTCTTCTTTCGTTATGCGAGAATTCGCTTGTTTCTTATTCTTGTATAATATCAGTTACGGTATTCACCGTTTCTCCTTGAATATAGGTTACTTTTAATTTGTCACCTACATTGTAACGAATGATGCCGACATGTTCGCCAACGGTTACATCGTAGATCGCAGCATCGTCTTCAAAAAGGATATAGTAATGAGAGTTTCCATCTATAACTGCTTCGGAAATCTTTTTGATGATGCCTTCTTTTTGCGTATCACTTGGAGATGCCTGATTCGTAATGTTATTGGATCTTAATAAGTCACGGTAAGATTTTTCACAGCTCGTGATATTATCACCAATTGCAACAATCGTATATTTTGAGATATTCACCATTGCATATTGTTTTACAAGGCCAGCGCCATCTTTCAATGCGATAAAGTAGGTTGGTTCGCCTGCAATGTTTAATAGAAGTGGGAATGTTGCAGTGTATTTCATTTGCTGTACTTTACCTTCTGCACTCTGCATTGCAGAATGTTCTTCTGCCCCAGCGATGGAGTAATATTTGGTTTCTGCAGTTCGCTGATTCATTAGTACGAAACCAACGTTAGATGCATCTTGACCGACACTTGTTACGCCAGTATAAACCCAAACATCGTCGTTAAGAGCGATGTAGTTATAACCGTCAGTTGTTTGTAAACATCCTTTTTGGCTGAATAAAGAGTTGATATAGCCGTTTTTTAATGTTCCATAGTAGTCATAATACTTGATTAATAAGTTTGCACTGAATACATGGTCAACCCAGTTTGGAACATCCTTTGTCTTGTAATCGGTATGTTCTCCAGTAATGGCATTTACAATGACTACATTGCTGATTGTCTCACCACCAAATAATCCGATGGTATAGTCTTTCACTGGACAAATCCAGTATGGAGTGCCGTTATCATCGATTTCAAAGCTTAATTCATCAAAGATATAGGTTGGGTAATTGAAACGAAGGTAGCGGTAGATATTTCTGCCAAAGTGATCTGACTTCGTATACTTTAATCCTTCTTGAAGTTTCACACACTCTACGTTTTGTGTTGCCATATTGATTCGGATATAAGCCGGGATACCGGAACGGTGGTTTGTAAACCATTTATAAATGTTTCCGTATTCTAATGGGGAAACACGCACTGGTGTATCCTTGTAATTGATTTGTGTATAGTCATCGCTTACCTCGAATTGAGAGACGTATTCCACCATGTTACCCATTTTTCTAGTTCCAAGTAAGACTGCAGAGTCTTTATCAAGGCTTGGAATCTCATTGTACGAAATCTGTTTGATATCATCAGTAAAGTTAGACTCCTGAATGGAGATTAATTCGCGATATTTTTTTGAGTTTACGATTGGAGAAGATAAGATAGATCCAATTAAGTAAATAGCACCGATAATGATGGTAATGGAAAGTGTCACTTTAAACATTTTGCTGTCAAATGCTAACTTTAGTTGTTTTGGATCGATTTGATCTTTTTGATGACCTTTAAAGATATCAACATGTCGAAGGCGTAGAATACCAAAGAATAAAGTGAGCATAAGGCCAAGGAATAAGATGGAATACCAAAAGCCTTTGCAATGAATATTAATTGCAGGAAGCGCAATATAATAATACATACCTAATAAAATACATAAAATGGCGATTCCTACAATGATAGAAAATCCTTTTTTATTTTTCATAAAATCCTCCTCATTTATAATACTTTCATCATAACAAATCCTTTTTGATTGTCAATCTTAAATAAAAATTATAATGGAATTTTTACATTTTGGAAAATTACCCATATACTTTCTAGAAGTGAGCGTGTATAATAGATAAGGAAAACTATTTTTATATCATTAAAAAATCCGTGCAAAATAGCTTATTTTTGACATGAATTTTAAGAAAAACGGCTTGGATTGCCGTCGAGAATGCTATAATAAAAGTATGACAGAATGTTAGGAGATTTAGAATGAATATACTTTTTGTATCTTTAGGTTGTGACAAGAACTTAGTAGACAGCGAGGTAATGCTTGGTATTATCCGTGAACGTGGGTTCAAAATCACAAATGACGAAAAAGACGCAGATATTATTGTTGTTAATACATGTTGCTTTATTGAAGATGCCAAAGCGGAGAGTATTAATACAATCCTTGAAATGGCGGAATATAAAAAGATTGGCAAATGTAAGGCACTAATCGTTACAGGTTGTATGGGTCAACGTTACCACAATGAAATTGCGGAAGAAATTCCTGAAGTTGATGGTATCATCGGTACAACAAGCTACGAAAATATTACAAAAGTAATCGATGAAGCATTAGAAGGACATTTCACAGAAGAAATGAACAGCATCGATTATTTACCAGTAGAAGGTGAAGTGAACCGTGTTATGACGACAGGTGGGTACTTCTCTTACCTTAAAATTGCAGAAGGATGCGACAAACATTGTACGTACTGTATCATTCCAAGCTTACGTGGTAAATACAGAAGCCGTCCAATGGATGCATTAGTGAAAGAAGCGGAATATCTTGCGAAAAATGGAGTGAAAGAATTAATTCTTGTAGCGCAAGAAACTACTCTTTACGGTACAGATATCTATGGAGAAAAGAAACTTCCAGAATTACTTCGTAACTTATGTAAAGTAGAAGGAATTGAATGGATTCGTCTTCTTTACTGTTACCCAGAAGAAATCACAGATGAATTAATTCAGACAATCAAAGAAGAAGAAAAAATTTGTCATTATATCGATATGCCAATCCAACATGCATCTGACAATGTTTTAAAAAGAATGGCTAGAAAGACAAATAATGCTGAACTACGTGAAAGAATTGCGAAAATTAAAGCAGAAATTCCAGATATCTGCTTAAGAACAACGTTAATCTCAGGTTTCCCTGGAGAAACCAAAGAAGATCACGAAGAAGTATTAGACTTTATCGATGATATCGAATTTGATCGCTTAGGTGTATTTGCTTACTCAAAAGAAGAAAATACTCCAGCAGCGAAATTAGACAACCAAGTAGAGGATGAAGTAAAAGAAGCTCGTAAAGAAGAAATCATGGCATTACAACAAGAAATTTCTTATGATAAGAGTCAAGAATTCATCGGTGCAACTATGAAAGTTCTAATCGAAGGCAAACTTCCAGAAGATAATGTTTATATCGGCAGAACATTTAGAGATGCTCCAAATGTAGATGGTTACTGTTTTGTGTCCTGTCCTTACGAACTTATGTCTGGCGATTTTGTAAATGTTAAGATTACAGAAGCAAAAGAATATGATTTAGTAGGTGAGGTGATCTAATGCAGATGAATTTACCCAATAAGTTAACCATACTTAGGGTTATTATGATTCCTGTATTTGTAGTATTTTTACTATGCAATAATATTCCATACAACAATCTTATTGCAGTAGTAATTTTTGCATTGGCTTGTATTACAGACGCTTTAGACGGTCATATTGCAAGAAAGAACAATTTAGTAAGTAATTTTGGGAAGTTTATGGACCCATTAGCAGACAAGCTATTAGTCTGCTCCGCATTGCTTTGCTTTGTGGCATTGAAACAAATTCCAGTATGGATTGCAATTATCATTGTAAGCCGCGAGTTTATCATTAGCGGTTTCCGTTTAATTGCTTCGGATAATGGAGTTGTCATTGCCGCAAGTAAATGGGGGAAATTAAAGACCATTGCACAAATGGTCATGTCGATTTTATTAATCGTAAACTTCAACAATACATTCTTTAATGTACTAGAACAGATTTTTATTTATTTATCTTTAGTATTAACAGTGATTTCACTGGTAGATTATATTGTAAAGAATTTGGGAGTGCTTAACGAAGGGAGCAAATAAGTATGGTTGCTGAATTAATCAGCGTTGGAACCGAACTGCTGCTTGGTAATATCGTAAATACCAATGCTGCTTATCTTTCTAAGAAGTTGGCGGCACTTGGTATCAACGTATATTATCAAACAACAGTAGGAGACAATGAAGGACGTCTGGCCGAAGCGCTACAGGCAGCACGTGAGCGTAGTGACCTTGTGATTCTTACCGGGGGGCTTGGTCCAACGAAAGATGACTTGACAAAAGAGGTGACAGCAGCGGCAGTTGGCCGTATGTTAGTGCTTGATGAAGCGGTTAAGGAGGATATTACAAGCTATTTTAAACAAAAAGGGAAAAATAGTGGAGATATCCCGCAGAATAACTGGAAACAGGCGATGATCATTGAAGGAGCCACAGTACTTAGAAATGAGAATGGTACCGCCCCTGGGTTAATCGTAACGGAAGAGGACACTACGTTGATCCTGCTTCCGGGCCCACCAAATGAATTGGTTCCTATGACAGAAACGCAAGTGATTCCGTATCTTTCTTCTCTTAGTAACACGGTGTTTTATTCAGCAATGGTAAAACTCTGTGGAATAGGAGAAAGTCAAGTGGAAATGGAGATTGCAGATTTGATTGAGAAACAGACCAATCCGACCATCGCACCATATGCTAAGACAGGCGAAGTTCATCTTCGTGTTACGGCAAGTGCATCCACACAAAAAGAGGCAAAAGAACTTGTAAAACCTGTGGTGAAAGAACTGAAAAAGAGATTTGGACAAGCTATTTATACGACAAAAGAAGAGGAAACGTTAGAAGATGTCGTAGTAAAGGCATTGCTGAAAAGAGAATTAACATTGGTAACAGCAGAATCTTGTACGGCAGGCCTTTTGACTGGGCGCATTGTAAATGTACCTGGTGTTAGCGAGGTGCTAAAGGAAGGATTCGTTACCTATACAAATAAAGCGAAGCGAAAACTGCTTGGAGTATCGAAATCCACACTGAAGACGTATACTGCAGTAAGTGCTCAGACAGCCAAAGAAATGGTAAAGGGAGCAGCCATTGGAAGTGACTCGGATGTAGCAATTTCCATTACAGGGCTTGCAGGTCCAGGTGGTGGAACGGAGGAAATTCCAGTAGGAACCGTATTTATTGGATGCTATGCCAATGAAAAGGTAACGGTGAAAGAGTTTCATTTTAATGGAAGTCGTGAGAAAATCCGTGAACTTTCCGTAGTAAATGGATTGGATTTGCTTCGTAGATGTATCATGAATCATTATTAAATGGATTGCTTATTGGGAGCTGTCGGGAAACCGGCGGCTTTTCTTTTTTTATTATTGGTATGAACAGGTTTTGACTGCAATATATTTAATTGAATAGCAATCGGAGGATTTGTTGACGTGTGTTACAAAAAACTAATTGGAGTTATTGCAGTGTTAGCTATGTGTTATCTCATGGGATTTAGCTTGGCAAAACTCAAAAGTAAATTAAACGATGTTCCTGCAAAAGAAGCAGCTGTAGTCGATTGTGAGGCGAACTGGGGACTTGGTTTCGGAAAGGAAGGGGCACCACCATCTGCCAATGCAACCGCAGACGAGCTAAAGAAATATAATGCTTATTATATTGGAGATACCAGTAAGAAACAAATCTATTTGACTTTTGATGCAGGATTTGAAAATGGTAATATGGAGCCGATTCTTGCAGCATTAAAGAAACATAATGTAAAAGCAACCTTCTTCGTGGTAGGGAATTTTATTAGCACTTCCCCAGATTTATTGAAAAAGATGATTAAAGAAGGTCACATCATAGGAAATCATTCTATGACGCATCCAAACATGTCTAAGATTTCCACCTTAGAATCCTTCAAGAAGGAATTAGAGGACTTAGAAGCGCTTTATAAAGAAACGACAGGAACGGAGATGGTGAAGTTCTATCGACCACCACAAGGGAAATATAGTACAGAGAATCTGGAGATGGCAAATAAATTAGGATATAAGACGTTTTTCTGGAGTCTTGCCTATGTAGATTGGTATCAAGATAAGCAGCCAACGAAAGAGCATGCCTTTAGCAAGTTGCTTACGAGGATTCATCCAGGTGCTATCGTATTATTACATAGTACGTCGAAGACCAATGGTGAAATCTTAGACGAACTTCTTACAAAATGGGAAGAGATGGGATACACCTTTGGCACCTTAGAAGAATTATCAAAATAATTCGTTTTAGTTTTGCAGATACTACAAGCAATACGTATGGAAAAAGGATGGGATGTCTATGAGTAAGATTAATCTTGGGTATTGCTGTGTTTCTACTCTGCATAAACGGTTGAAAGTGAGCCGCTGCTCTACGAAAACGTATTTAGATAGTCATGATGCATCCATGTGTCATGACT
>CALZJY010000026.1 GCA_945787925.1 uncultured Anaerosporobacter sp.
ATTGTAAAAATCAGTGGGGTAAAAGCCATTGTAGAAACTATAAAACCAAACATTAAAAAGGAAGTATAGGAGGAGCAATATATGAACACATCAACACCAGGGGTATCAATTGGAGTTATTATTTTAGTCGCATTTGTAGTAATCGTATTATTGTTACTTGCTACCTGCGTTAAGGTAGTACCACAGGCACAGGCGTATATCTTAGAACGTCTAGGGGGATATCAAGAGACTTGGGGCGTAGGACTCCATATCAAAATTCCATTGATTGACCGTGTAGCAAAGAAAGTACTGTTAAAAGAACAAGTAGTAGACTTTGCACCACAGCCAGTAATTACAAAGGATAATGTAACGATGCGAATCGATACGGTTGTATTTTATCAGATTACAGATCCAAAACTATACGCATACGGCGTAGAAAATCCAATCATGGCAATTGAAAATTTAACAGCAACAACGCTTCGTAATATCATCGGTGATTTAGAGTTAGATGAGACACTTACTTCTCGTGAAATCATCAATACGAAGATGAGAGTTTCCCTTGATGTGGCGACTGACCCATGGGGAATCAAAGTAAACCGTGTAGAACTTAAGAACATCATCCCTCCAGCAGCCATCCAGGATGCGATGGAGAAACAGATGAAGGCAGAACGTGAACGTCGTGAGTCTATCTTAATTGCAGAAGGTGAAAAGAAATCTACAATCCTTGTTGCAGAAGGTAAGAAACAATCTGCAATCTTAGAAGCAGAGGCAGAAAAAGAAGCTGCAATCCTTCGCGCAGAAGCGAAGAAAGAAGCAACGATCCGTGAGGCAGAAGGTCAGGCAGAAGCAATCATGGTCGTACAAAAAGCCAATGCAGATGGTATCCGTTTCTTAAACGAGGCATCTCCATCCTCACAAGTAATCCAGTTAAAGAGCTTAGATGCATTTGCTAAAGCAGCAGATGGCAAGGCAACGAAAATCATTATTCCTTCTGAAATCCAAGGCATTGCAGGTCTTGTGAAGTCTGTGACGGAAGTCGGAAAAGATAGCTAAATAACAAGAATATTCAACCACTTAGGGCAGTATATATATTGTATATACTGTCCTACTTATTTGTTATTTTTTAGAAAAAATTAATCAATTTGACACTAGATAATATAGGGAAAACTAGTTATAATAACAATGCAACAAAAGGGCATTTTTATATCATTGATCAATATAAAGTTAGTATTATGAAAGGATAATAAGCATGCAGAGGGCAAAAAAAATCATTCAGTCACCGGTTATGTTGTTGGTACTGATGGCAATCAAATTAATCACCTACTACAGCTTGATTGACGTATCGTTAACGCGTAACTTTTTAGTGTTGAGTAGCATCTGTATTCTACTACTTATATTTTTTGATTTCGCAACATGCAAGATAAAATACAGATCCCTGCTGTTTTTACTGATATACGGTGGTTTTACAATACTGATGTTCTCGGATACGATGTATTTTAACTATTACAATCAGACCGTATCTGTAAAGCAGTTATGGCAGGCAAGCAACGTGGCGAAGGTACCGAAGAGTTTCTTTGCGACCTTGATTCCGGCTAGTTTCATCTTGGTATTCGAGGTTCCATTTGTATTCTATTATTTTAGAAAATATAGCCAGGCATGGATAGAAGAGTACAACATTACGCGTAAGAAAGTAAGAAGATACAGATACGTATTAGTAACCCTTCTATTAGTAGTAGCAGTGAATCCTCTTGGAAATCGAAAGTTAATCAAGATTAACTCGGTAGAGTTTTTTGCAAACCATGTGAATGACGTGGTAAGTGCGGTAATGAAGAACACAAGAGCTTCTTCGGTAAGCGAAGTAGAAGTCATGCAGGAAGTAAACGGTGTGGCAGGCGCAGAGAAGGAGTCTAGGAATTATCAGGGACTTGCAAAAGGAAAGAATTTAATCTTAATCCAGGTAGAGTCATTACAAAACTTTGTAATCGGCGCAAAATACAATGGACAAGAGATTACTCCGAACTTAAACAAGTTATTAGGAAAAGATAGTTTCTATTTTGACCACTATTACTCCAATATAGGAAAAGGGAATACGGTAGATGCAGAATTTTCTACATTAAACAGTCTTTATCCAGTCATTGACCGTGAGTGTTATAGTCTTTATGAACAGAATACCTTTAACGGACTGCCTTGGCTCATGCGTGAGAATGGATATTACTCGTTTGCAGTACACGGTTATGTGGGAAGCTTCTGGAACCGTGAGAATGCATATCCATACCAAGGATTTGAGGAATTCTACAGTCAGGAAGATTTAGACGATACAGAGCAGATCGGATTAGGAATCAGTGACAAATCGATGTTAAAGCAAGCAGCGAACATCATCGTAGAACAAGACAAACCATATTTCGCATTCCTAAATACGCTTACCAACCATCATCCATATGAGTTAGAAGAATCCGAATATCTGCTTACGCTTGCAGAAGAAGATAAGGGAACGATGTTTGGAAAGTATTTAGAAACAGTAGCTTATACGGATGCTGCAATTGGAGCATTTATTGAAGACCTGAAAGAAAAGGGCGTATATGAAAATACGGTAATCGCATTATATGGAGATCACCATGGATTAAATGCGACAATGAGCGAGAACAAGCAACGAGTAACCGAGTTCTTAGGAAAGGATTATGATTACGATGAAATGTTCAAAGTGCCATTGATCATCCATGTTCCTGGAACTGGACTCAAAGAAACGGTTTCCATGACGGGAGGACAGATTGACTTCCTTCCAACGATTTGTAACTTATTTGATATCAAGATTCCACAGCCGTACATCTTAGGACGAGATCTTCTAAATTCCAAGGAAGGAATCGTGGCATTTACGGCATACTTATTCCAAGGTTCTTTCGTAAAGAATAACGTGATGTTCGAGATATCGAGAGAAAAGTTATTTGAAGGCAGCCGTGCATGGAATATCGATACTGGAGAAGAGTTAGACATCGAGCCATACGAGGAGGATTACAAGCAGACAGTAAAACTGAAGGAGTCCTCCCAGTATATCTTAGAGCATGATTTGATGGCTTCTATGTTTGACCACAATAAGACGATTCAAAGACAAGACGATGATCCAACGGCGACAAATTATCCAGAGGATACGTTGAATTAATTATAAGGGCTTCTTCCTGACGTATGGTTAGGATGGGGCTCTTTTTTATTGCATAGACAGGGAAAAACAAAAGGAAGAACTTACCAAAATGGTATTGACAAAGAAGGAAAATAGAGTTACCGTATAAATAATCGATGCATATGAATAAATATACGGTATAAAGATCAGTGGAAAGGAAGTGCTTCTATGGATTTAAGAGGACGCAGCTTTTTAACATTAAAGGATTTTACTTCAGAGGAAATTAACTATTTCTTAGAATTAGCAGCAAAGCTAAAGGCAGATAAGAAAAAGGGAATCACGCACAACACCTTAGCAGGAAAAAATGTGGCGTTGCTTTTTGAAAAGCCATCGACAAGAACGCGTTGTGCATTTACAGTAGCGTGTGCAGATGAGGGAGCACATCCGGAATACTTAGGAAAAGGCGACATTCAGCTAGGAAAGAAGGAAAGCGTAGAGGATACGGCAAGAGTTCTTGGCAGAATGTTTGATGGAATCGAGTTCCGGGGGTTCAAGCAAGAACATGTAGAGCTCCTTGCAAACTATAGTAAGGTTCCTGTATGGAATGGACTTACCGATACATACCACCCAACACAAATCCTTGCTGACCTTCTTACAATGGAAGAGCATTTCGGACATTTAAAAGGGTTAAACTTTGTCTATGTTGGAGACGGAAGAAACAATATGGCGAACAGTTTGTTAATTGGATGTTCTAAGGTTGGCGTAAACGTGACCATATTAGCGCCAAAGAGCTTATGGCCACAAGAAAGCCTAGTGAAAGAATGCGAACAGTACGGCAAGGAGTCTGGCGCATCCGTAACAATCACTGACGACATTGATGCAGGGGTACAAGGAGCAGACGTGGTATATACAGACGTTTGGTGTTCTATGGGAGAAGAAGACCAGGCAGCAGAACGTGTGGCATTATTAAGGCCATACCAAGTAAATGACGAGTTGATGAAAAAGACAAACAATGACAAGACGATATTCATGCATTGTCTTCCAGCCGTAAAAGGAAACGAAGTAACGGAAGAGGTGTTTGAAGCAAATGCCGATATCGTATTTGACGAAGCAGAAAACCGCATGCATACGATCAAGGCAGTCATGGTTGCAACGTTAGGAAATAAGTGCTTAATTTAATAGATTGGGAGGAACAGAAAAGTCAGGAGAGAAGTAAAATCCTGACTTTTCTAATAAAATATGTATTAAAAATATATTAAAACACCCAAGTATGGAAAAAAATGTGATATACTAGAAGCGAGAGGCAATTTCATAATTAACTTTTCATTCTAAGGCATACAATGAGTTTGGGGAGGCATCGATAGAAATTAACCATGAAATGATCTTACTACAAGGGGTAATGGAAAGGAGAGCATGCATGACAAATATTAGTGAAGCAATGGCATTTGAGATCGATAAGCTAGCAAAGAAGTGTGAAGAGAAATTTAAGATCGATCAAAGTCTATATTCTAAGTATGAAGTAAAACGGGGACTTAGAGATATTAGTGGAAAGGGCGTTCTAACAGGTCTTACTGAAATCTCAGAAATCCGTTCTTATATGATTGTAGATAGTGATATGATTCCATGTGAAGGCAAGCTGTACTACCAGGGGGTCGACGTGGAAGAGTTGGTTGATGGATTCGTAAAAGAAGGACGTTTCGGTTATGAAGAGACCGTATACCTATTATTGTTCGGAAAGCTGCCAACAAAAGAAGAATTAGAATCCTTAAATGAAATGCTAGCAAGCTATAGAGAATTGCCAACCAGTTTTGTAAGGGATATCATCCTAAAGGCACCAAGCCGCGACATGATGAACACCTTAGCAAGAAGCGTATTAACCTTATACTCTTATGACGACAGGGCAGATGACACTAGTACGGCAAACGTACTTCGGCAGTGTCTACAGCTGATTGCGTTATTCCCGTTATTGTCCGTATACGGATACCAAGCATATAGCCATTACCATGATGGGAATAGTTTGTTTATCCATAGTCCGCAGAAAGGTCTTTCGACTGCGGAGAATTTATTGTACATATTAAGAGCGGATAGCAAGTATACAGAGCTTGAAGCCAGAATCCTAGACCTTGCACTTGTATTACACGCAGAGCATGGTGGTGGAAATAACTCTAGTTTCACGACACACGTCGTATCAAGTTCAGGAACGGATACCTACTCTGTAATTGCAGCAAGCCTTGGTTCCTTAAAAGGTCCAAAACACGGGGGAGCCAATATCAAGGTAGTCCAGATGTTCGAAGACATGAAGAAGAACGTAAGTGATTGGACCAGTGAGGAGGAAGTAAGAGCATACCTTACTGATTTATTGAATAAGAAAGCCTTTGATAAGGCAGGGCTGATTTATGGTATGGGTCATGCGGTATATTCCATTTCTGATCCAAGAGCAAAGGTACTGCGTTCTTACGTAGAATCCCTATCCAAGGAAAAAGGTTTTGAAGAAGAATATAAGCTATATTCCTTAGTAGAAAGGCTTGCACCAGAGGTGATTGCGAAAGAGCGTAAGATATACAAAGGGGTAAGTGCCAATGTCGATTTCTACAGCGGCTTCGTATACCGTATGTTAGGATTGCCATTAGAACTTTATACGCCAATCTTTGCAGTAGCGAGAATCGCAGGATGGAGTGCCCACAGATTAGAAGAGATCATCAACTCCGGAAAGATTATCCGTCCAGCGTACAAGAGTGTGGCGGCTCACAAAGAGTATCAGAATTTAGAAGACAGAGAGTAACAACGAGTACCTATGTGAACTTCGGTTTGCATAGGTATTTTTGTGTGATATAATGGAACAAATATTGTACAGGAAGTGCTTAACGATGAAAACAAAGATTTTAAGTATGTTAAGGAAACAGGAAACGTATGTGTCTGGACAAGAGATGTGTAAGGAGTTAGGAGTTTCTAGGACTGCTGTATGGAAATGTATGAATCAGTTAAAAGAGGAAGGGTATACTATAGAGGCAATTTCAAATAAAGGATATCGCCTTGTAGAAAGTCCAGACACGCTAACATCATATGAAATTTTAAGTCGCTTAGAGAAAAGCATGTTTGAGGATGTGTTATTTTTTGAGAAAATCGACTCGACCAACAATAAGGCAAAAGAATTAGGAAACCAATTAGACCGGAGACAGCTCATAATTGTGGCAGACGCCCAGACGGCAGGAAGAGGCCGAAGGGGACGTACGTGGCAAAGTCCGAAAGGAACGGATATCTTTATGTCGTTCAAGCTTCATCCGGCAATCGCTCCGCAGCATGCATCCAGGATTACTTTGGTAGCGGCACTTGCAGTCGTATCTGCCATTGAGACGGTGACAGGACTTGAGGCAAAGATCAAATGGCCAAATGACATCATTGTAAATGGCCACAAGGTGTGTGGAATCCTCACCGAGATGAGCAGCGAGCCAGACTTTATCCATCATGTGGTAGTAGGAATTGGTATCAATGTGAATACGGAGACATTTCCAGAAGAGATTGCAAATATCGCAACATCGCTGTATCATGAGAGCAAGCAAACAGTGAACCGTGCCACGCTGCTTGTAGAAGTAGTAGCGGAATTTGAACGGTTCTATGAACAATTTTTAAAGACAGAAGATTTAAGCATGCTAGTGGATGAATATAATGGGTACTTAGTCCACAAAGGGAAAGAAATCCGTGTCATTAGTGGAAGAGAAGAAACCATCGGGATGACACAAGGAATCGACCACGAAGGTTCCCTCCTTGTAATGATGGAAGACGGAGTAACAAGGCCTGTCATTTCCGGCGAGGTATCCATACGAGGCATCAGTAGTTATGTATAGAAAGAGGTATCGTTATGAATCAAGAAACAGTAGTATTATGTGCATCTAGCTCCTATGAGCAAAAATATTATTTTAATCAGCAATTTGCCCAATTGCCGGCAACGATCAAAGATGAATTACAAATCATGTGTGTATTATTTACCGAAGATGTTGGAGGCGTATTAGAGCTTGTGTTTGACGAAGACGGTACATTATTATTTAACGTACAAGCAGATGAAGAAGATATTCTATATGATGAAATCGGAAGTGCGCTAAAAGTAAAAGAACTTCAAAGAACAAAGACAGAATTATTAGAAGCACTAGAATTATATTATAAGGCATTCTATTTAAACGAGGACATTCAAAATGTAATTAACCATGAAAGGAAGTAATCACTATGATACGTCATGTTGTAATGTTTGAATTTCTAAAAGAGGCAGAAGGAAGAACAGCAACAGAAAACGCAGTAATTGCTAGGGACAAGCTGATTGGACTGATCGGGAAGATTCCATGTATCAGAGGATTACAAGTAGGAATCAACGACGGTGAGGCAGACAGCTCGAATTATACCCTATGCCTTACGGTAGATGTAGATAGTTTTGAAGATTTAAATGCGTATCAAACGCATCCTGACCATTTAGAAGTGGCAGCGTTTATTGGAAAAGTACGTTTAAGCAGAGCGTGCGTAGACTATGAAATATAAGAGGAAGATAAAATGGTACTAGTAGTAGACATTGGAAATACAAATATCACCTGTGGTGTATTTGAAGGCGACGATATTTTAACGACATTCCGCCTTACAACAAAATTACAACGCACATCCGATGAGTATGGCGTATTTATCTGTGAGCTTCTTCGCACACAGAGCATTGACAAAGGACAAATCGAAGCAGTCTTGATTTCTTCGGTTGTTCCAAATATCATGTACAGTTTCCAAAATGGAATTATGAAGTATTTAAATAAAAAGCCATTGGTAATCGGAGCAGGAACAAAGACAGGAATCAACATCCATACGGCAAATCCGAAAGAGGTAGGACCAGACCGTATCGTAGATGCCGTAGGTGCCTATAACCTATATGGCGGACCAGTGCTTGTAATCGACTTTGGAACGGCAACAACATATGATTTAATCACAGAAGATGGTGCATTCATTGCAGGCGTGACTAGCCCAGGAATCCGTATTTCTGCAAATGCATTATGGAATGATACGGCATCCCTTCCAGAGATCGAAATCAAGAAGCCAAAGACGATCCTTGCTAAAGACACAATCACTAGCATGCAGGCAGGCCTTGTTTTCGGCTATATTGGACAGACACAATACATCATCAACAAGATGAAAGAAGAGTCGGGCCTTGATAACATCAAGGTGGTTGCAACCGGAGGCCTTGGCAAGATGATTTCTGACGAAGTAAGCGAAATCGATATTTATGACCCAATGTTAACCTTAAAAGGATTAAATATCATATATAAAAAGAACAGTTAATCAGGTATGATTTGTATATAGACATAAGTTAGATAGGATTAAATAAGATGAGTATGAAGATTGGTAATGTAACAATCGGAGGAAACGTGATTCTTGCCCCTATGGCAGGCGTAACGGACCTTCCTTTCCGTGTGTTATGCAAAGAAAAAGGTGCCGACTTAATTTACACTGAGATGGTAAGTGCGAAAGGCATCTACTATGATAATAAGAATACAGAAAGCCTATTACAGGTGCTAGATGAGGAACGCCCGGTAGCGTTACAGTTATTTGGCAGTGACCCGACCTTGATGGCAGAAATGGCAAAAAAGATTGAGCATAGAAACTTCGATATTTTAGACATCAACATGGGATGTCCAGTTCCTAAGGTTGTCAACAATATGGAAGGAAGCGCGCTTCTTACCAATCCAAAATTAGTTGGACAAATCGTAAAGAGCGTAAGCAGTGCCATTGAAAAACCACTTACGATTAAAATTCGAAAAGGGTTTGGAAAAGATGAATGTAATGCAGTAGAAATTGCAAAGATAATAGAGGACAATGGTGGAGCAGCAGTAGCAATCCATGGAAGAACAAGAGAGCAATACTACACTGGTGAGGCAGATTGGGAAGCAATTGCAAGAGTGAAGGAAGCGGTAAGCATCCCGGTATTCGGAAATGGCGATGTTACAAGTCCAGAACTTGCAAAGAAGATGTTAGAGTATACAGGCTGTGATGCAGTCATGGTGGCACGTGGTGTACGTGGAAATCCATGGTTATTCAGACAGATCAAAGACTATCTTGCAACTGGCAAGTATGAAGAAAAGCCAAGCATTGAAGAAGTGGTGGCAACAATCAAGCGTCATGCAAGATTACAGGCACAATATAAGGGCGAATACCTTGGTGTGCGCGAGATGAGAAAACATGTGGCTTGGTATACGACAGGATATCATGATTCCGCACGTCTTCGTCAAAAGGTAAATGAAGTAGAAAGTCTTGTTGCATTAGACGAATTATTAGACCAATACTTGGAAAGTCTTGCAAAGTTTTAGAAAAACCTATGCAATAAGTGTGATAAATATTTATTTTAGTAATGATTTAGTTGTAGAGTATTGATGAATAATGGCCTTTTATGCTATATTAGGAGTGCTATGCATGATTTATAAACAAATTAGGAGGCTAAAGAAAGATGACAGAATGTAATGTGTTAGTTGCACAATCAGGAGGACCGACAACGGTAATCAACTCAAGTTTAGCAGGAGTAATTGCTGGTGCGCTAGCGGATCAGAAGGTGAATAAGATTTACGGTGCAAGACATGGTATCGTAGGAGTGTTAAAGGAAGACTTGGTTGCATTAGATGAGGTATTTGGTGGAAATGAGGAGTTACTTGGACAACTTAAAATCACACCTAGCATGTATCTAGGATCCTGTCGTCATAAACTAGCTAATATAGATCAGAGTACGGAAGAATATGATAAGATTTTTGAAGTATTTGAAGCGTATCACATTGAATATTTCTTTTACATAGGGGGAAATGATTCTATGGATACGGTTGCAAAGCTTTCTAAGTACGCAGAAGAAAAAGGCAAGAAAATAAATATCATTGGCGTGCCAAAGACAATCGATAACGATTTAGTAGGAATCGACCATACACCAGGATTCGGTTCAGCGGCAAAATATATCGCTACTTCTTTCTTAGAGATGGCTCATGACACGTATATCTACAATACGGACAGCGTATTGATCGTAGAGGTTATGGGAAGAAATGCAGGATGGCTTACGGCAAGTGCTGCATTAGCAAGAAACAGCTATCAGGTGGCACCTCATTTAATCTACCTTCCTGAAGTGGCATTCTCTTCAGAAGAGTTCTTAAGTGAAGTGCGTAGACTTGTAAAAGAAAAACATCAAGTAATCGTAGCTGTTTCCGAAGGAATCAAAGATGAAAATGGCGAATATCTTTCAGCGAAATCTGCGACAGTAGATGGCTTTGGTCATGCACAATTAAGTGGTACGGGAAAATATTTAGAAGAACTTGTGAAAAATGAAATCGGTTGTAAGGTACGTTCGGTAGAACTAAACGTACTTCAACGTTGTGCTGCGCACACTTCTTCTCTTACGGATATTGAGGAAGCGTTCCTGTTAGGAAAAGAAGCTGTTCGCAAGGCGGCAGAAGGCCATACAAGCAAGATGGTGATTTTGACTAGAACGTCTAATGCCCCATATACGGTAGAGTATGGAACAATCGATGTTGCAGAAGTTGCAAATCATGAAAAGAAGATTCCAAGAGAATGGATCAATGAAGCTGGCAATGATGTAACAGAGGAGCTTGTAGAATATATAAGACCATTAATTATGGGCGAACCTGAAATTCCATATGTAAACGGAATTCCACAGTACATGCTACTGTAAAAGTAAGGCTCTCCTTATCATAAAGAAGCACTAAGTGAGTCTAGGAGATTCCTAAGACTCAACTAGTGCCTTTTTTTACGACACAATAGATTCACAAATGAGAAAATACACAGTTAAGGGGGCAGGTATGCTACCAAATTCCCCAGAAACAACGAATAATTATCACACCAAGACTAGTGTACTTGTATTGATCTTAAATGGACATTTCCAATGGAAAAAGAGCAAAAATATTGACAAAGAAACGTTAGGGAATAGTACTCACTTAATCAAAACTTACAAAAATAACGTCATTGCAGAAAATTAGTTGCATTTTTTAAGTAAAGAGAGTAGTATACTTACAAGAAAGACAAATGTTCGCTCCACAAACACATATTAAGGTTAATTTTGTACATATAGCATAAGGACAGAACATTGAATAGAATATGACGAGGTGAATACTATGAGTAAATTAAGAGTTGGAATTCTTGGTGCAACAGGAATGGTTGGCCAAAGATTTATTTCATTATTAGAAGATCATCCATGGTTTGAGGTTGTTGCAGTAGCAGCAAGCCCAAGAAGTGCAGGAAAGACATATGAGGAAGCAGTAGGTGGACGTTGGAAAATGCAAACTCCAATGCCGGAAGCAGTAAAGGGCCTAATCGTAAAGAATGTAAATGAAGTAGAAGCAGTAAGCGCAGAAGTAGATTTCGTATTTAGTGCAGTAGATATGACAAAAGACGAAATCCGTGCAATCGAGGAAGCTTATGCAAAAGCAGAAACTCCTGTCGTTTCTAACAACAGTGCACATAGATGGACAAAAGATGTGCCAATGGTAGTGCCAGAATTAAATCCAGAGCACTTAGAAGTAATCGGTGCACAAAAAGAACGCTTAGGGACAAAGAGAGGGTTTATCGTTGTAAAACCAAACTGCTCCATCCAAAGCTACACTCCAGCATTAACAGCATTAAAAGAATATGGTGTGAAAACAGTAGTTGCTACCACATATCAGGCAATCTCTGGTGCTGGTAAGACCTTTAAAGAATGGCCAGAGATGGAAGGCAACATCATTCCATACATCGGTGGCGAAGAAGAAAAGAGCGAACAAGAACCACTTAAGATCTGGGGTAAAGTAGAAAACGGTGAAATTGTAAAAGCAGACGGTCCAACGATTACAACACAATGTATCCGTGTACCAGTAGCGGATGGTCATACGGCTGCCGTATTCGTAAGTTTCGAAAAGAAACCAACGAAAGAACAAATCATTGAAGCTTGGAGAAACTTCAAAGGTCTTCCACAAGAACTTGAACTTCCAAGTGCGCCAAAACAATTCATCCAATACTTAGAAGAAGACAATCGTCCACAAGTTACATTAGATGTAAACTTTGAAAAAGGATTTGGTATCTCCATGGGACGTCTTCGTGAAGATACTGTATTTGATTACAAATTCGTAGGATTATCTCATAATACAGTACGTGGTGCAGCAGGTGGTGCGGTATTAATTGCTGAATTATTAACAGCACAAAAATACATCCAAGCAAAAGAAGCGTAGGAAGTAACGAACGATTATGATACAGGGAAAGCTTAGTGTTAGGGCACTAAGCTT
>CALZJY010000027.1 GCA_945787925.1 uncultured Anaerosporobacter sp.
GCATTGCGTTGTAGATACTAGCTCTCATACCACCAACCGTTCTATGGCCTTTGAGATTTACAAAGCCTGCAGCTTTTGCTTCTTTTACGAATTTTGCATCTAATTCTTCGTCACCAGTTACAAATGGAACATTCATTAAAGAACGATCTTCTTTTCTTACTGTTCCTTTGAATAACTCGCTTTGATCTAAGAAATCATATAGGATTTTCGCTTTTTCTTCGTTTCTTTCTTTCATTACTTCTAAGCCGCCCATTTTCTTAAGCCACTTGAATACTTTGCCACAGATATAAATTCCGTATGCAGGTGGTGTGTTATATAAGGATTTTGCATCTGCCTGTGTTTTGTATTGTAACATTGTTGGTGTGCCTGGAAGCACGTCCTCTGTGATTAAGTCCTCACGGATGATTACGATTACCACGCCTGCTGGTCCAATATTCTTTTGTACTCCACCATAGATGATACCGTATTTTGTAACATCTACTGGCTCGGATAAGAAGCAGGAGGATACGTCGGCTACTAATGTCTTGCCTTTTGTATTTGGTAATGTTTTAAATTTCGTTCCATAAATCGTATTATTTTCGCAAATATAAACATAGTCTGCATCTTCGCTGATTGGAAGGTCTGAGCAATCTGGGATATAGGAGAATGTCTGATCCGCACTTGATGCGATTGCATTTACCTTTCCGTATTTGCTCGCTTCTTGATATGCTTTCTTTGCCCATTGTCCTGTAATTATGTAATCTGCTACTTTATTTTTCATAAGGTTCATAGGGATTGCTGCGAATTGTTGAGAAGCTCCCCCTTGTAAGAATAATACCTTATAATTATCTGGTATGTTCATCAAGTCTCTTAAATCTTGTTCTGCTGTTTCAATGATTTCTTGGTATTCTTTTGAGCGGTGACTCATCTCCATCACACTCATACCTGTTCCATTATAATCAAGCATTTCGTCTGCTGCTGCTTGTAATACTTCTTCTGGTAATACAGCTGGGCCTGCTGAAAAGTTATAAACACGTCCCACGTTAATTCCTCCTTCTTGTCAATCTGGTATTTTGTACCAGTTGTGATACATTATAAGACTTTGATAATTTTTAGTCAAATACATTCTGCTTTTTCCGACATTATCTATCTTTTTTCTAAATCTTCCTCAGTGAATACTTCTTCAATTGCAGCTCCAGGTGCGACCATCGGCCATACCTTATCGTCGCAATCGATCTGACAGTCAATCACTACTGGTGCCTTTAATGCGATTGCTTCCTTAAGCACATCTTCTACTTCTTCTTTTTTCGTAATGCGGAATGCCTTGATTCCCATTGCTTCTGCTAGTTTTACGTAATCTACGCTGTCATTTAATATAGTATGTGAATATCTCTTTCCATAGAACAATGTTTGCCACTGCCTTACCATGCCTAGTACATGATTGTTAAAAATCAGTTCAATCACTGGTACTTGGTAACGGGAAATCGTCGCTAATTCGTTCATATTCATACGGAAGCATCCATCGCCTGCAATATTTACTACGGTCTTGTCTGGAACGCCGTATTTGGCTCCAATGGCTGCTCCTAATCCATATCCCATCGTTCCAAGACCACCGGATGTTAAAAGGGTTCTTGGACTGCGATACGTATAGTACTGTGCTGCCCACATCTGGTGTTGGCCAACTTCTGTCGTAATGATGGCATCTCCTTTTGTCAGCTCGCATAATTTTTCTACCACATAAGGGCCTGTAAGTGTTTCCTTATTATAGCGAAGTGGGAATTTTTCTTTACATGCCATCACTTCGGCAATCCAGTCCTTATGGTCTTGTTTTTCTAGCTTGGAGTTCAGGATTTCCAATACGGATTTCACATCACCGATGATGCTTTCATCAACTCCCACATTCTTATTGATTTCTGCTGGATCCACATCAATATGGATAATCTTTGCATTATAAGCAAACTTCTTTGCATTTCCTGTGACGCGGTCAGAAAATCTCGTGCCGATGGCGATTAATAGATCGCTCTTCGTTACGCTAAGGTTTGCTGTCTTCGTTCCATGCATTCCTAACATGCCTGTATAATATGGATCTTCCCCATCAAATGCACCTTTTCCCATTAAAGAATCGGTTACTGGGGCATCTACCTTATGCACGAATTCTTTTAACTCTGCATGTGCGCCAGAGATGACTGCACCGCCGCCTACGAAGATCATTGGGCGTTTTGCTCCTCGGATTAAGGCTAATGTGCCTTCAATTGCGTTTTCCTCAATGGTCTCTGTCCTTCTTACGACTACCTTTGGCGTCACTTTTTCGTACTCTGCCTTATTGGCAGTCACGTCTTTTGCAATATCGACTAAAACTGGACCTGGACGTCCTGTCTTTGCAATCTTGAATGCCCGTCTTAAGATATCCGCTAACTCACTTACTTCTTTGACGATAAAGTTATGTTTCGTAATTGGCATCGTGATTCCTTTGATATCAACCTCTTGGAAACTGTCCTTTCCTAACAATGGCACTCCTACGTTTCCTGTAATCGCTACCATTGGCACACTATCCATATATGCCGTTGCAATTCCAGTTACGAGGTTTGTGGCACCAGGGCCGGAAGTGGCGATGCATACGCCAACCTTCCCTGTTGCTCTTGCATAACCATCTGCCGCATGAGATGCGCCTTGCTCGTGGCTAGTAAGTACATGATGGATTTCTTCTTGATGACGATATAATTCATCATATATGTTCAGGACGGCACCGCCTGGATAGCCGAATACGGTGTCTACCCCTTGTTCTTTTAAACATTCCACTAATATCTGTGATCCGGTAAGTAACATGTGTTGGTACCTCTTTTCTGGACTATGTCCGCTTTTTTCCTTGTCTTTCCTTACGCTTCCTAGCATCCTTTTGGAACTTCTAAGATTGCGCCACGATTTCCGCTTGTAACCATTGCTGTATATCTTGCAAGATATCCAGTCGTGATCTTAGGTTCTCTTGGCTGCCATTTTTCCTTACGTGCAGCTAACTCTTCGTCAGATACTTCTACATTCATCTGATGGTTTGGAATATCGATCGTGATGATATCGCCTTCTTCGATTAAGGCGATTGGACCACCTACGGCTGCTTCTGGAGATACATGGCCGATACTTGCGCCACGGGAAGCACCAGAGAATCTGCCATCTGTGATAAGTGCTACACTAGAGCCTAATCCCATGCCTGCAATCGCACTTGTTGGATTTAACATCTCTCTCATGCCTGGGCCGCCTTTTGGTCCTTCATAGCGGATGACTACGACGTCTCCTGCTACGATCTTTCCAGCCTTGATTGCTGTAATCGCATCTTCCTCACAATCAAATACTCTTGCTGGGCCGCTGTGTACCATCATTTCTGGTACGACTGCCGAACGTTTTACTACACCAGAATCTGGTGCGATGTTTCCTTTTAATACTGCAATTCCGCCTGTTTCAGAATATGGATGTTCAATTGGACGGATCGTTTCTGGGTCTCTATTTGTTACACCCTTGATATTTTCGCCTACCGTCTTTCCTGTTACAGTAAGGCAGTCGAGGTTTAATAAGTCTTTCTTTGCTAACTCGTTCATGACTGCATATACGCCGCCTGCTTCATTTAGATCCTCCATATAGGTGTGGCCTGCTGGTGCAAGGTGGCAAAGGTTTGGAGTACGTTCGCTGATTTCATTTGCAATATCTACGTCTAATTCCACTCCTGCCTCATGAGCGATTGCTGGAATATGTAACATCGTATTTGTGGAGCATCCAAGTGCCATATCGATTGTTAAGGCATTCATAAAGGCTTCTTTTGTAAGGATGTCTCTTGGACGGATGTTGTCTCTTACTAACTCCATGATCTTCATACCTGCATGTTTTGCAAGTTTGATTCTTTCCGAATATACGGCTGGAATTGTTCCGTTTCCTTGTAAGCCCATACCGATGCCTTCTGTCAGGCAGTTCATGGAGTTTGCAGTGTACATGCCAGAACAGGAACCACAAGTTGGACATACTTTGTTTTCAAATTCTTCTACGTCTTCTGCCGTCATCGTCCCTGCTGCATACGAACCTACTGCTTCGAACATGGAAGAAAGACTTCTCTTTTCGCCTTTTACACGTCCTGCAAGCATTGGACCTCCACTTACGAAAATGGATGGAATGTTCAGTCTTGCAGCTGCCATTAATAATCCTGGTACGTTCTTATCACAGTTCGGTACCATGACAAGCCCATCGAATTGATGCGCCATTGCCATGCTTTCTGTGGAGTCTGCAATCAGATCTCTCGTTACTAAGGAGTATTTCATTCCTGTATGTCCCATGGCAATTCCATCACAGACAGCGATTGCTGGAAATACGATTGGAGTTCCGCCTGCCATTGCTACGCCCATCTTTACTGCATTTACGATTTTGTCTAAGTTCATGTGTCCTGGCACGATTTCGTTATAGGAGCTTACAATACCGATTAGCGGTCTTTCCATCTCTTCCTTTGTTAATCCTAATGCGTTAAATAACGATCTGTGAGGTGCCTGCTGCATCCCCTTTTTCACTTGGTCACTTCTCATACTACTACTTCCTTTCCATCCGTCATACACCGTCTTCTGGTTGCATGCATTTTTCATTATATCTCGCTATAGGCGTGCAACGATGGCATCTCCCATTTCTGTTGTTCCTACTAGCGTATTTCCTTCTTCATAAATATCAATTGTACGGATTCCATCTTTTAATACCGCTTTTACTGCATTTTCAATCGCATCTGCTTCTTCTTCTAGGTTGAAGCTGTAGCGAAGCATCATTGCGGCTGAAAGAACCGTTGCAATTGGATTTGCCTTGTTTTGTCCTGCAATATCTGGTGCGGAACCATGGCTAGGCTCATATAATCCTAACGTTCCTTCTCCAAGGGAAGCACTTGCTAGCATCCCGATGGAGCCGGTTACCATGCTTGCTTCATCGGATAAGATATCACCGAACATGTTCTCTGTTAAGATGACATCGAATTGGGTAGGATCTTTTACTAACTGCATTGCACAGTTGTCGACTAACATATCGGAAACTTCTACTTCTGGGTAGTCTTTTGCCACTTCTGCTACGACCTTTCTCCAAAGTCTTGAAGAGTCTAATACATTTGCCTTGTCTACGCTTGTCACCTTCTTATTTCGTTTCATTGCGATGTCAAAGCCCCATTTTGCAATTCTTCTGATTTCATTTTCATCGTAAGTAAGGGTGTCCGTTGCCTTTAACACGCCATCTACTTCTTCTGTCTTTCTTTCTCCGAAGTAAAGACCTCCTGTCAACTCACGCATTACGACGAAATCGAATCCTTCTTGCACGATGGAATCTTTTAAAGGACAAGCCTTTTTCAATTCTTCGAATAGTACTGCGGGACGAATGTTTGCAAATAGTTTCAATGCCTTTCTCATCTTTAATAGTCCGGCTTCTGGACGTCTTTCTGGTGGTAACTCATACCACTTAGACTCTCCAACTTTGCCGCCTACTGCACCAAGCAACACACTATCGCATGATTTCGCTGTCTCAATTGCCTCATCGGTTAACGGATATCCCGTCTTGTCGATGCTTACTCCGCCCATTAATACTTCTTTATATGTAAAGCTGTGCCCGTATTTTTGTCCTACGGCATCTAGTACCTTTCTCGCCTCTGTGACAATCTCTGGTCCAATTCCATCTCCTGGTATTACTGCGATTTGATAATTCATACTATATACTTCCTTTCCTAAAAGTCATTCTTGTTTTAAGTCGATATGCGGGATTTCTTTTCTTTTTTTTGCCGCTTTTCAATCTGTGTGCAAAAAAGCCCTAAGTAAGATTCCTTACTTAGGGCGATAATCCGTCCGCGCTATCACTATCTGGCAGAGTACACTCTGCCTCTTCCTTCTAGCCTAAAGTGATACGTACTCTCTAATCATCGCTTGCATCGATGAAACTTATCGACATTATAGCTGATTCTTTTTCTCGTGTCAATACGGTAAT
This sequence comes from uncultured Anaerosporobacter sp., assembly GCA_945787925.1. Classification (GTDB taxonomy): domain Bacteria; phylum Bacillota; class Clostridia; order Lachnospirales; family Lachnospiraceae; genus KM106-2. The sequence continues at coordinate 5,962 of CALZJY010000027.1, forward strand.
GTGTTGAAGTGAACTCTACTCATCATACTCGTATTCAAGAAAGTCTTCGTATTCATCGTCCTCTTCATCGAAGTCATACTCATCATCGTAAGCACTTCTCATTTCGTCGCGTTCATCAAAGTCATAATAGTCATTGCGATAATTAGAATTTCTTTTCTTCATAGCATGAATTCCTTTCTATACGTATTTACCCCAAACGAGCAAACATTTACAGCCACTATTTTTCACTTCTATACTAAAAAATATTCACACTATGAAAATTTATGAAGGAAAATCCCCTACTATTTTTGATTGATGTAATTCATTAATCCTTCGGCCTTTATGATTCGCTGCATGAACTCTGGGAACGCCTGGCCTTGATAACTTCTGTTCTTCGTCTTATTGAAAATCATGCCAGAATCAAAATCAATTTCTACCTCGTCCTCTGCCTCGATATCCATTGCCGCTTCTGGACATTCAATGATTGGAAGTCCGATGTTGATGGCATTGCGGTAAAAGATTCTTGCAAATGTCTCTGCAATCACACAGCTAATGCCGGAAGCCTTGATTGCGATTGGTGCATGTTCTCTTGAAGAACCGCATCCGAAGTTCTTATTTGCAACCATGATATCTCCTACCTTTACCCTGGTTACAAATTCTGGATCAATATCCTGCATACAGCTTTTTGCAAGCTCCTTCGGATCTGATGAATTTAAGTATCTAGCTGGAATGATAACGTCAGTATCTACGTTGTCTCCATATTTATGAACTCTTCCACATGCTTTCATTGTCATCCTCCTTACGATGAGATTATTTTTCGTTCTCCTATAATCCTAATTCCGCTGGTTCACTGATTTTTCCTGTTACTGCACTTGCCGCTGCTACCGCTGGGCTTGCAAGGTATACTTCGCTTTCTACATGTCCCATTCTTCCTACGAAGTTACGGTTTGTCGTAGATACCGCTCTCTCTCCTGCTGCAAGTACGCCCATGTGTCCGCCAAGACATGGACCACAAGTTGGCGTGCTGACAATCGCGCCTGCTTTGATAAATGTTTGGATTAGTCCTTCCTCGATTGCTTGAAGGTAGATTTTTTGTGTTGCTGGGAATACGATCACGCGTACGCCTGGTGCCACATGTCTGCCTTCTAATACTTTTGCAGCCGTTCTAAGGTCGCCGATTCTTCCGTTCGTACAAGAACCAATGACTACTTGGTCAATCTTAACTTCGCCAGCTTCTCTTACGACTCTTGTGTTTTCTGGAAGGTGTGGGAATGCAACCGTTGGTTCTAATGCTGCTAAGTCAACGGTAATGACCTCATCATATACCGCATCTTCATCTGCTTCATATACGGTGTATTCCTTCTTAGAATGCTCTTTCATATATTCAATTGTTAACTCATCTACAGGGAAGATTCCGTTTTTCGCGCCCGCTTCGATTGCCATATTGGCAATACTGAAACGGTCATCCATTGTAAGGTTCTTGATTCCGTCTCCTGTAAATTCCATGGATTTATACAGTGCGCCGTCCACACCGATTTGTCCAATAATATGTAAAATTACATCTTTTCCGCTTACCCATTTGCTTGGCTTTCCAGTAAGTATGATCTTGATTGCAGATGGCACCTTGAACCATGCCTTTCCCGTCATCATGCCAGCACCCATGTCCGTACTTCCAACCCCAGTGGAAAATGCTCCAAGTGCTCCATATGTACATGTATGAGAATCTGCACCGATGCAAGTCTCTCCTGCTACGATCAATCCTTTTTCAGGGAGTAGTGCATGCTCAATTCCCATTTCTCCAACTTCAAAATAGTTTGTGATATCATGCTGTTTTGCAAAATTTCTTACGCATTTGCAGTGTTCTGCAGATTTGATATCCTTGTTTGGTGTAAAGTGGTCCGGTACGAGGGCGATTTTATCCTTATCAAATACGGTCTTCATATTAAGTTTTTCTACCTCATGAATTGCTACTGGACCTGTGATGTCATTGGCTAACACCATGTCAAGTTCTGCTTCGATTAACTGTCCAGCACAAACCGATTCTAATCCTGCATGTGCAGCTAATATCTTCTGGGTCATTGTCATTCCCATAAAGCACTCCTCCTTCAAAGTTTCCTACTTATTGTTGATGTTGAAAGTATAGCACACTATTTGTTATACTAAAAATACATAATATGCATACATACTATAACCCATGGTTATAAGAGACCATGGGACCGACGGGAGGTCTTATTTTGAACGAACAACTTCGATTTGCTTCGGAAGACGATGCCGAAGCACTTTTAGCCATCTATGCGCCCTATGTGGCAGATACCGTGATTACCTATGAATACGAGGTTCCTTCTGTTTCTGAGTTTAGAGAACGTATTGCGTCCATTGCTAAGAAATTTCCTTACCTTGTATATGAAGTGGACGGGCAGATCGTTGGCTATGCCTATGGGAACACCTTCCGTACAAGAGCTGCATTCCAATGGGATGTGGAAACGAGCATTTACCTGACAGAAGACGCAAAACACAAAGGCATTGCAAAGAAATTATACGATGTGCTGCTTGCCCTGTTGCGGGCACAAGGCTTCTACCATGCCTATGCCTATATCGATATTCCCAACGAAGCAAGCACCCGTTTTCATAAAAAACTAGGCTTTGAAGAAATTGCGGTGTACCCTTCTTGCGCATTCAAGCTTGGTCGCTGGTGCACCCTTTCTTGTATGGAACTTAGCCTAACAGAGATTACGGAAGACAGGGTTCCTTCTGCAATCGTTCCAATTACTGACCTGGATGCTTCCTTGCTTTTGCAGCTTTTCCATGAGACAACAAAAGAAGAAAGGATGGAACGCTCGTTATGATGGAACAGAACTTATCACTATACCGAATCTTCTATACCGTGGCAAAGACAGGAAACATCTCAAAGGCATCGAAGGAGCTGTTTATCAGCCAGCCTGCCATCAGCAAATCCATCAGTAAGCTGGAAGCTTCGATGAACGTGACCTTGTTCTATCGTACGTCGAGAGGCGTAGTCCTTACGGAAGAAGGACGTATCCTATATAAGGCGGCTTCTAGCGCGTTTGACACATTAGAAGCTGCTGGCGAACGCATTGATAAGATTAAGACGCTTGGGATCGGACATGTGCGCATCGGCGTTAGCTCCACACTTTGCAAATACCTGCTGCTGCCTTATTTGAAAGCATTCCTTGAGAAATATCCACATATCAAGATTACGATTGCTTGCCATTCCACCTTTGAAACACTAGAGGCATTAGAAGAAAACAAGATCGACATCGGACTGATCGGACGTCCGAATGACTTAAAGGATATTTCCTTTTATCGTGTAAAGGAAATCCACGACTGCTTCGTCGCTACGAAGAGCTATCTCGACAACCTCTCTATCCGAAATGGAAAGCTGAACGAGGATGCCATTTTTAAAAAGGGAAATATCATGCTCTTAGATGAGAAAAACATTACAAGGATGTACATAGAGAATTACTTCCAAGAACATTCGATTAAGACAAACCAAGTATTAGAAGTCAGTACGATGGACCTTTTGATTGAATTTGCCCGTATCGGCTTAGGCATTGCCTGCGTCATCGGAGAATTCGTAGAAGAGGATTTAAACTCTGGGGCTCTGATTGAGATTCCGCTAGAGAAGCCGATTACGAAACGCGAGGTAGGATTCGCCTACTCTACCAAATTCCCGATTACGGGTGCGATGCAGAAATTCATCGATTTCTATGAAAGCTAAGCATCAAAAAAGAGACCTCCCATTACACTTGGGTTGGTCTCTTTTTTGTATCGACTCTTAGTTTGTCTTTGCTAATACTTGTTTCGCATAGTAATATCCGACTGCCATTACTGTGAAACAGATTAGTAAATATAATGGGAATAACGGATTGCTCATAGCACCTAATAGGATCACAGCTGCGCCTACCATTGCCATTACTGGCACGAAATATCCCATGAATTTGTTTTTGATTTCGCCTTTTCTTGTAAGCTTCATTACAATCACATATAACGCACTGTAATTTAAATAACTTACGCAAACTGCGATTTCCGATACATCGCCTTGCATTCCTGCTTCTACTGTGAAGTAGTGTACGACTAACCAGAATAATACGATTACTGTTGCGAATACGCCAGCATTTACTGGATTGTTATTGAAACGCTTGCTTTCTTTTCCTAGTGTTTCTTTGCATGGAATGAAACCACGGATTGCTAAGGAATATGGTTGACGGCTTAAGCCTGTGTATAATCCATTTAGCGTTCCTAATACGGAAACGATGATGAATACTAAGACTGCCTTCGCTCCCATCGGTCCCATTACTTTCATACTAGCAAATGCTACTGCTGCATCGCCTTTTTCTAAGATTACGTCTGGTCCTACATAAGAAGTAAGCCCTGCAAAATATAATAGATATGCTGCTAATACTAAGATTGGAGCAAAGATTAATGCTAATGGAAGATTACGTTTCGCATCACGGATTTCATGGCTGATGTTCGTTGCAACGATCCATCCGTCAAAGGAGAATGCGATTGGTGCAAATGCAGCAAACCATGCTGTTCCTACTGCTGTCGTTTTCATAAGTTCCACATTATCGCTTACAATTTGTGTTGGGTTACCCCAAATCATCCCTACTGCTGCAAATAATAATAATGGGATTAATTTGATGATCATTGCTGCATTTTGGAAGATTGCTCCTAAACGAGCTGTTAGCATGTTGATAGCACAGAATGCTACTAAAAATCCTGCACCGATGTAGCAGTATACTAAGTTGCTACCGTCAATTCCAAATAACTGGCATGTGTACATACCGCTTACCCATGCTACGACTGCGATGGATGTTGGAAAATATAAAAAGATTTGGAACCATCCGAATGCGGATGCTACCTTAGGATTGATAAACTCTTCTGCATAAGCAATCATTCCGCCTGGTTTATCAGTTCTTGTTGCTAATTGTGAAATTGCTAGGCAACCAAAGATAATGGCAATTGCTGCAATACAAAACACTAGTAATCCGAGCACCATGTTTCCATTTGTATAACGCAATACATCATCGGATTTAAAGAAGATTCCGGATCCGATTACTGTCCCCGCAATCATGGTAATGGCGGTAAATAAGCCGTAATTACCCTTGTTATTCATACTTTACTTCCCTTTCTTGTCTACCTTAGTGGTCAAAAATAATCTATTGTTCCCAGCATTTATAGCATTCAAATGCGGTTGGAAGTGCAACTTTTTCTTTTAGCTGCTCCTTATCCATCCAAGAATACTCTTCTAAGGAACGTGATAACTCTCCCTCGTCCGAAACGTCTGGGCGAGTGCTATCCCATTTCTTATTAATACGGACATGATATCCTAACATATGCCATTCGATATGGCTGAAGATATGCTTTGCCCTTCCTAATAGTTCTACCTCATAATCGGTCACGCCAAGTTTTTGTAATTGCTCATTTAACTCCTCTACAGAAAGACGCCCCTCTACGTTAGGAATCTCCCAAAGTCCGGCTAACAGTCCTTTCTTTGGTCTCTTATTTAACGCATACTTGCTTTCGTATTCGAGTACGAGCATTGTCTTTTCTTCAATCTTTCTTGGCTTTTTGGATGGCTTCACTGGAAGAAGCATCATCACATCTTGTTTTCTTCCCTCACAGTACTCACTGATCGGGCATTTATCGCACAGCGGCCTTCCATTTGGAATGCATACCGTCGCACCAAGGTCCATCAGGGCCTGGTTAAAGTCACCAGAACGTACTGGCATGATTTCCTTCATCTGCTTTTCTACTTCTTTTACGACCTTTTGCTTTGTAATGTCATCAAAGCTTGCAGAAAGTCTCTTTACTATACGAAGGACGTTCCCATCTACGGCTGGCACACGTTTTTGATATGCAATGGAGGCAATCGCTCCAGCAGTGTAAGAACCGATGCCTGGGAGCTTTATTAGCTCCTCGTAAGAATCTGGAAGGACTCCATCATACTCTGCTACTACCTGTTGTGCTGCCTTTTGCAGATTACGCACACGGTTATAATACCCTAGCCCTTCCCAGAGCTTTAAGAGTTTCTCCTCGCTTGCTTCTGCTAAGTGCTGAATCGTTGGCAATTCCGTTGTAAATCTTGCAAAATATCCTTTTACCGCCTCTACCCTTGTCTGTTGTAACATAATTTCAGAAACCCAGACATAATATGGGCGTGGGTCTTCTCTCCATGGAAGGATTCTTCGATTTTCGTCAAACCAAGCTAACAGTGGT